>NZ_MECT01000593.1:0-50454 GCF_001722145.1 Shigella sp. FC1544 | reverse complement strand
GCACACCGAACAGGCCACGCCGGTGGGGGCACCAATGCGCACCCCGGCTGAACCCTGAACAATGCTACCGCCATACTGCGTCATGTCGCCCTGACGCGCTGCCGGTTTTCCGCTCATTTCTCATCCTTGTTTTATCGGGTTATTTGTCCGCTGACAGGCAAAACCCTACAGATTTATAAGAAAGCCTTAAGTGAGATATCCATCAGATAGAAACAATTAGGAAAATATTTATATATTTTTCCTGAATATATTTCAGCTGGGTAATACCATATCTAAATATTTACCTGAACATCTTCCTAATAAAAAAACCGCCAGCATCTCCACTAGCGGTTTTCAATGTATTCAAAACTCGGCAATCAGTAAAAATCACCGGTTGCCTTTTCGGCCTGTTCCATCCAAACCGGTTTATCGCTGGTTTTCGACCAGACGCGGTGCAGGTAGCTGTAAAAGCGGGCGCGGTCTTTCCAGAAAAGCATGAAAGGCAGCGCCAGAACGCCCGCTGCAACCGCATATGTACGGCGTAAAAAGATAAGCCATGCAGGATATTCTCTGTAGAGTTCCATACTTTTCTCCCCCTTTTGTATCTACCCGGTGAATAGCACCGGAAAAATGAATTTGTTTATCTGATGAAAATAGTACCGCCTTTTGTGTAATTTTACTACTCATCCGACCACTTATTTTTGCTTATTGATGGTTTATTTACATTCACTCTGCAATTAAGTCACACAAAAGTTAAATTAATGCTAAACATTAGTTAAATCATGGCTTTTGCCATTTTTATACTTTTTTTACACCCCGCCCGCAGATTTTTGCGAAATCTTTGCAGCCAGAATTCTACTCTTCCGGTATCACTTTTAGGCCACTGGAGGTGCACTGTGAGTGCAGGCGTGATAGCCGGCGTGTTGCTGGTGTTTTTATTACTGGGTTATTTGGTTTATGCCCTGATCAATGCGGAGGCGTTCTGATGGCTGCGCAAGGGTTCTTACTGATTGCCACGTTTTTACTGGTATTAATGGTGCTGGCGCGTCCTTTAGGCAGCGGGCTGGCGCGGCTGATTAATGACATTCCTCTTCCAGGTACAGCGGGCGTTGAACGTATACTCTTTCGTTTACCTGGCGTCTCTGACCATGAGATGAACTGGAAGCAATATCTTTGTGCCATTCTCGGCCTGAACATGCTGGGGCTGGCGGTGCTGTTTTTTATGTTGCTCGGTCAGCACTATCTGCCGCTTAATCCACAGCAGTTGCCGGGGCTGTCGTGGGATCTGGCGCTGAATACCGCCGTCAGCTTTGTCACGAATACCAACTGGCAATCTTATAGCGGTGAAACCACGTTGAGCTATTTCAGCCAGATGGCAGGCTTAACGGTACAAAACTTTCTTTCTGCCGCCAGCGGGATTGCGGTGATTTTTGCCTTCATCCGTGCGTTTACTCGCCAGAGCATGAGCACACTCGGGAATGCCTGGGTCGATCTGCTACGCATCACGTTATGGGTGCTAGTCCCTGTGGCGTTGTTGATCGCACTGTTTTTTATTCAACAAGGTGCGCTGCAAAACTTTCTGCCCTATCAGGCAGTGAATACCGTTGAAGGAGCGCAACAGCTGTTACCCATGGGACCAGTAGCTTCTCAGGAAGCGATCAAGATGCTCGGTACTAACGGCGGTGGCTTCTTTAATGCCAACTCGTCGCATCCGTTTGAAAACCCAACCGCACTGACCAACTTCGTGCAGATGCTGGCATCCCAACAGCTCTGTGCTTTGCCTTTGGTGAAGTGACGGGCGATCGCCGCCAGGGGCGCATGTTGCTGTGGGCGATGTCAGTGATTTTTGTCATCTGCGTAGGCGTGGTTATGTGGGCAGAAGTTCAGGGTAATCCTCATCTGCTGGCGCTCGGCGCAGACAGCAGCATCAATATGGAAGGTAAAGAGAGCCGTTTCGGCGTGCTGGTCAGTAGCCTGTTTGCGGTCGTGACTACGGCGGCGTCCTGTGGCGCGGTGATTGCGATGCATGATTCGTTTACCGCTCTCGGCGGCATGGTGCCGATGTGGCTAATGCAAATTGGTGAAGTGGTGTTCGGCGGTGTCGGTTCTGGTCTTTACGGCATGATGCTGTTTGTCCTGCTGGCGGTGTTTATTGCCGGGCTGATGATTGGTCGTACACCGGAATATCTGGGTAAAAAAATCGACGTACGCGAGATGAAACTGACTGCACTGGCGATTCTGGTTACTCCAACACTGGTACTGATGGGCGCGGCGTTGGCGATGATGACCGACGCCGGACGTAGCGCCATGCTTAACCCTGGCCCGCATGGTTTTAGCGAAGTGCTGTACGCCGTGTCGTCCGCCGCTAACAACAACGGCAGCGCCTTTGCCGGATTAAGCGCCAACTCTCCGTTCTGGAACTGTTTACTGGCGTTCTGCATGTTTGTCGGTCGCTTCGGGGTGATTATCCCGGTGATGGCAATTGCCGGTTCGCTGGTGAGTAAAAAGAGCCAACCCGCCAGCTCCGGCACGCTGCCAACGCACGGCCCGCTGTTTGTTGGCCCGTTAATCGGCACCGTGTTGCTGGTTGGCGCACTGACCTTTATCCCTGCCCTGGCGCTTGGTCCGGTGGCGGAATATCTCTCCTGATGATATTGAGTGAGCACTGAATATGAGTCGTAAACAACTGGCGCTATTCGAACCAACACTTGTCGTTCAGGCGCTGAAAGAAGCGGTGAAAAAATTAAACCCGCAGGCGCAATGGCGCAATCCGGTGATGTTTATCGTCTGGATCGGCAGTCTGCTGACCACCTGTATTAGCATCGCGATGGCAAGCGGTGCGATGCCTGGCAATGCGCTGTTTAGCGCGGCAATTAGCGGCTGGCTGTGGGTCACCGTACTGTTCGCTAATTTCGCCGAGGCGCTGGCAGAAGGCCGCAGTAAAGCGCAGGCCAACAGTCTTAAAGGGGTGAAAAAAACTGCCTTTCCCCGCAAGCTGCGTGAGCCGAAATATGGCGCTGCGGCGGACAAAGTTCCTGCCGATCAACTGCGTAAAGGTGACATCGTGCTGGTAGAAGCTGGCGATATTATCCCCTGCGATGGTGAAGTCATTGAAGGCGGCGCATCGGTCGATGAAAGCGCCATCACCGGGGAATCGGCACCGGTGATCCGTGAATCCGGCGGCGATTTTGCCTCCGTCACCGGCGGCACGCGTATTCTTTCTGACTGGCTGGTGATTGAGTGTAGCGTTAACCCCGGTGAGATATTTCTGGATCGGATGATCGCGATGGTGGAAGGCGCACAGCGACGCAAAACACCGAACGAGATTGCCCTGACTATCCTGCTGATTGCTCTGACCATCGTCTTTTTACTGGCAACCGCCACGCTGTGGCCGTTTTCCGCGTGGGGCGGTAATGCCGTGAGTGTAACGGTACTGGTGGCGCTGCTGGTCTGTCTGATCCCAACCACTATTGGCGGCCTGTTGTCAGCGATCGGCGTCGCCGGGATGAGTCGGATGCTGGGCGCGAATGTGATTGCCACCAGCGGACGTGCAGTTGAAGCGGCAGGTGACGTTGACGTTCTGCTACTGGATAAAACCGGCACCATCACACTCGGTAACCGTCAGGCGTCGGAGTTTATCCCTGCGCAGGGCGTGGATGAAAAAACGCTGGCTGACGCCGCACAACTGGCTTCGCTGGCTGATGAAACGCCGGAAGGCCGCAGTATTGTGATCCTCGCCAAGCAACGTTTTAACCTGCGCGAGCGCGATGTGCAGTCGCTCCATGCCACCTTTGTACCGTTTACTGCGCAAAGCCGGATGAGCGGGATCAACATCGACAACCGCATGATCCGTAAAGGTTCTGTCGATGCCATTCGCCGCCATGTTGAGGCTAACGGCGGTCACTTCCCTGCCGATGTTGATCAAAAAGTCGATCAGGTTGCGCGTCAGGGGGCCACGCCGCTGGTGGTGGTGGAAGGTTCCCGTGTGCTGGGCGTTATTGCGCTGAAAGATATCGTCAAAGGCGGTATTAAAGAGCGCTTCGCCCAGCTGCGCAAAATGGGCATTAAAACGGTGATGATTACCGGCGATAACCGTCTGACTGCCGCCGCCATTGCTGCGGAAGCGGGCGTCGGTGATTTTCTCGCCGAAGCGACACCGGAGGCCAAGCTGGCATTGATTCGTCAGTATCAGGCGGAAGGCCGTTTGGTGGCGATGACCGGCGACGGCACCAACGATGCTCCGGCGCTGGCGCAAGCAGATGTCGCGGTGGCGATGAACTCCGGCACCCAGGCGGCGAAAGAGGCGGGCAATATGGTCGATCTCGACTCTAACCCGACCAAGTTGATCGAGGTGGTGCATATTGGCAAACAGATGCTGATGACCCGTGGCTCGCTGACCACCTTCAGCATTGCCAACGATGTGGCGAAATACTTCGCCATTATTCCGGCGGCGTTCGCGGCAACGTATCCGCAGTTAAATGCGCTGAACATCATGCGCCTGCATTCGCCCGACTCCGCCATTCTCAGTGCAGTCATTTTCAACGCCTTGATTATCGTCTTTTTGATTCCTCTGGCGTTAAAAGGCGTGAGTTATAAACCGCTTACCGCTTCTGCCATGTTGCGCCGTAACTTATGGATTTACGGTCTGGGTGGGCTGCTGGTGCCGTTTATTGGTATCAAAGTCATTGATTTACTGCTGACCGTTTGCGGTCTGGTGTGAGGTTTACCATGCGTGGCTTACGTCCGGCATTATCGACATTTATCTTTCTGTTATTGATTACTGGCGGCGTTTACCCGCTGCTGACCACCGTGCTGGGGCAATGGTGGTTTCCCTGGCAGGCCAACGGTTCGTTGATTCGTGAAGGTGATACGGTGCGGGGTTCGGCATTAATCGGGCAGAATTTTACCGGCAACGGCAGAAATGCCCTATAATCCACAGGCTTCTGGCGGGAGCAATCTGGCGGTCAGTAACCCTGAGCTGGATAAACAAATAGCCGCACGCGTTGCTGCATTACGGGCCGCTAACCCGGATGCCAGTACGAACGTTCCGGTTGAACTGGTGACGGCATCGGCAAGCGGGCTGGACAATAATATCACCCCGCAAGCGGCGGCCTGGCAGATCCCACGCATCGCGAAAGCGCGTAATCTCAGCGTTGAACAGCTCACGCAGCTGATCGCAAAATACAGCCAACAACCGCTGGTGAAATATATCGGCCAGCCGGTCGTCAACATTGTCGAACTCAATCTGGCGCTGGATAAGCTTGATGAATAACGAACCCTTACGTCCCGACCCCGATCGTCTGCTGGAACAAACTGCCGCGCCGCATCGGGGGAAGCTGAAAGTTTTCTTCGGTGCCTGTGCAGGCGTCGGGAAGACCTGGGCGATGCTGGCAGAAGCCCAGCGACTGCGGGCGCAAGGGCTGGATATTGTGGTTGGCGTGGTAGAAACCCACGGGCGAAAAGATACCGCCGCAATGCTGGAAGGGCTGGCTGTTCTGCCGCCAAAACGCCTGGCGTACCGTGGGCGGCACATCTGCGAGTTTGACCTCGATGCCGCCCTCGCCCGCCGTCCGGCGCTGATCTTAATGGACGAACTGGCGCACAGTAATGCGCCAGGTTCTCGTCACCCTAAACGCTGGCAGGACATCGAAGAGCTGCTGGAAGCAGGCATTGATGTTTTCACTACCGTCAACGTTCAGCATCTGGAAAGTCTGAATGATGTGGTCAGCGGCGTCACCGGAATTCAGGTACGTGAAACCGTGCCCGATCCTTTTTTCGATGCCGCCGACGACGTGGTTCTGGTGGACTTGCCCCCGGACGATCTGCGCCAGCGGCTGAAAGAAGGCAAAGTCTATATTGCCGGGCAGGCGGAGCGCGCCATTGAACATTTTTTCCGCAAAGGCAATCTGATCGCCCTGCGCGAACTGGCACTGCGCCGTACTGCCGATCGCGTTGATGAGCAAATGCGCGCCTGGCGGGGGCATCCTGGCGAAGAGAAAGTCTGGCACACGCGCGACGCGATCCTTTTATGCATCGGCCATAACACCGGTAGTGAGAAGCTGGTCCGCGCGGCGGCGCGGCTGGCGTCACGGCTGGGTAGCGTCTGGCACGCGGTGTATGTTGAAACCCCTGCCCTGCACCGCTTACCGGAAAAAAAACGTCGGGCAATTCTCAGCGCCTTACGTCTGGCGCAGGAGCTGGGCGCGGAGACGGCAACACTTTCTGATCCAGCGGAAGAAAAAGCAGTAGTGCGTTATGCCCGTGAACATAATCTCGGCAAGATTATTCTCGGTCGCCCGGCCTCGCGCCGCTGGTGGCGTCGGGAAACGTTTGCTGACCGACTGGCGCGCATCGCCCCCGATCTCGATCAGGTGCTGGTCGCGCTTGATGAACCACCCGCACGCACGATTAACAACGCGCCGGATAGCCGCTCTTTTAAAGACAAGTGGCGGGTACAGATTCAGGGATGCGTGGTTGCCGCCGCGTTATGCGCCGTTATCACTTTAATTGCCATGCAGTGGCTGATGGCGTTTGATGCCGCCAACCTGGTGATGCTGTATCTGCTTGGCGTGGTGGTGGTGGCGCTATTTTATGGACGCTGGCCTTCGGTGGTTGCTACCGTCATTAATGTGGTGAGTTTCGATCTCTTTTTTATCGCCCCACGCGGCACGCTCGCCGTCTCTGATGTGCAATATCTGCTGACCTTCGCAGTGATGTTAACCGTCGGGCTGGTGATCGGGAACCTTACTGCTGGCGTGCGTTATCAGGCGCGGGTAGCCCGTTACCGCGAGCAACGCACACGGCACTTATATGAAATGTCGAAAGCTCTGGCGGTGGGCCGCAGTCCGCAGGACATCGCCGCCACCATCGAACAATTTATTGCCTCCACGTTTCATGCCCGCAGTCAGGTGTTGTTGCCCGATGACAACGGTAAATTGCAGCCGTTAACACATCCGCAAGGAATGACGCCATGGGACGATACCATCGCGCAGTGGAGTTTTGATAAAGGCCTGCCTGCGGGCGCGGGCACCGACACGTTACCCGGTGTACCGTACCAGATTTTGCCGCTAAAAAGCGGCGAGAAAACCTACGGGCTGGTGGTGGTGGAGCCGGGGAATCTGCGCCAGTTGATGATCCCGGAACAGCAGCGCCTGCTGGAGACGTTTACGCTGTTAGTCGCCAATGCCCTTGAGCGGCTGACGCTAACCGCCAGCGAAGAACAGGCGCGGATGGCAAGCGAACGTGAACAGATCCGCAACGCCCTGCTGGCAGCGCTTTCGCATGATTTACGCACGCCGCTCACGGTGCTGTTCGGTCAGGCAGAAATCTTAACGCTCGATCTGGCAAGCGAAGGATCGCCCCACGCCCGCCAGGCCAGCGAGATTCGTCAGCATGTGCTGAACACTACCCGACTGGTGAATAATCTACTGGATATGGCGCGAATTCAGTCCGGCGGCTTTAATTTGAAGAAAGAGTGGTTAACGCTGGAAGAAGTGGTCGGTAGCGCGCTGCAAATGCTGGAACCGGGTTTATCGTCGCCCATCAATCTTTCTCTGCCAGAACCGCTGACCTTAATCCACGTTGACGGGCCACTCTTTGAACGGGTGCTGATTAATCTGCTGGAGAACGCGGTGAAATATGCGGGTGCGCAGGCCGAAATTGGTATCGATGCCCACGTTGAGGGCGAAAATCTACAACTGGATGTCTGGGATAACGGCCCCGGTCTTCCGCCAGGCCAGGAGCAGACGATATTTGATAAGTTTGCTCGCGGGAATAAAGAGTCGGCAGTACCGGGGGTAGGGCTTGGACTGGCAATCTGTCGGGCGATAGTGGATGTACACGGGGGCACTATTACCGCGTTCAACCGACCGGAAGGTGGTGCCTGTTTTCGTGTTACACTTCCCCAGCAAACTGCCCCTGAACTTGAAGAATTTCATGAGGATATGTGACAAACGTTCTGATTGTTGAAGATGAACAGGCTATTCGTCGCTTTCTGCGCACGGCGCTGGAGGGCGACGGGATGCGCGTCTATGAGGCCGAAACGCTGCAACGCGGCTTGCTGGAAGCGGCTACCCGTAAGCCAGATTTGATTATTCTCGATCTCGGCCTGCCCGATGGTGATGGGATTGAGTTTATCCGCGACCTGCGCCAGTGGAGCGCGGTGCCGGTGATTGTGCTTTCCGCACGCAGCGAAGAGAGCGACAAAATCGCCGCGCTGGATGCCGGAGCGGATGATTATCTGAGTAAGCCGTTTGGCATTGGCGAATTGCAGGCCCGTCTGCGCGTCGCTTTACGCCGCCACTCCGCCACCGCCGCGCCCGATCCGCTGGTGAAATTTTCCGATGTTACCGTCGATTTAGCCGCCCGCGTGATTCACCGGGGTGAGGAAGAGGTGCATCTCACACCAATTGAGTTCCACCTGCTGGCGGTGCTGCTCAACAATGCCGGAAAAGTACTCACCCAGCGCCAGCTCCTTAACCAGGTGTGGGGGCCAAACGCGGTCGAACACAGTCACTATTTGCGTATTTATATGAGACATCTGCGACAAAAACTGGAACAGGATCCCGCCCGCCCACGCCATTTCATTACTGAAACCGGTATTGGCTATCGGTTTATGCTTTGAATATTAATTTTAATACAGCCTGCCTTTTATTAATTAAAGCCGTAATAATAAATACGGCTTTTTATCTTAAACAACACACAAAAATAACAATTCAATATTTTATATTACTGAGTAAAAAGCTCATCATTAAATAAATTAAGATTGATCATTTTTTATTGATCACCTTCACAGTTCAACCGTATTTCCTGGATAGAATATCTTCACCTTCATTCACATCAGGAAAGGTAAATTAAATGGAAAATAACAGCCGCACTATGCCCCATATAAGGCGGACAACTCATATTATGAAGTTTGCTCATCGCAATAGCTTCGACTTTCACTTCTTCAATGCCCGTTAGTCTACCGACTAAGGGCACTTCAGCGTACAGGTCTTCCTGACTCTCTGTATTACAGGCATATGCCTGTATTCCGCAGTGCTCATTCTCTGTTAACCCTTGTATTATCAGCCACCGGACTGGTAAGGGTTTCTGCATTCTGAAAAAAGCAATCTACCTGATTTATTTATCAGCGGGGTAACTTTGCTTTTTTCCGGCACGATCGATTTCTCATTCGAGAAATTGAGGACCTGCTATTACCTAAAATAAAGAGATGAAAAATGTCAAAATTAAAAATTGCGGTTAGTGATTCTTGCCCGGACTGTTTTACCACGCAGCGAGAATGTATCTACATTAATGAAAGTCGTAATATCGATGTGGCGGCAATCGTTTTATCGCTCAACGATGTTACATGCGGAAAACTCGATGAAATCGATGCCACGGGTTATGGCATCCCGGTATTTATTGCTACTGAAAATCAAGAACGTGTACCCGCAGAGTATTTGCCCCGTATTTCGGGTGTCTTTGAGAATTGCGAATCGCGACGAGAATTTTATGGTCGTCAGTTAGAAACCGCTGCCAGCCATTATGAAACTCAACTGCGCCCACCTTTCTTCCGCGCACTGGTCGATTATGTCAATCAAGGTAACAGCGCGTTTGATTGCCCTGGTCATCAGGGCGGCGAATTTTTCCGTCGCCATCCGGCGGGGAATCAGTTTGTGGAATACTTTGGTGAGGCGCTGTTCCGTTCCGACTTGTGCAACGCAGACGTAGCAATGGGTGATCTGCTGATTCACGAAGGCGCGCCATGCATTGCACAGCAACATGCGGCAAAAGTGTTCAATGCCGATAAAACATACTTCGTTCTAAATGGCACTTCATCTTCTAACAAAGTGGTTTTAAACGCCCTGCTGACACCGGGTGATCTGGTGCTGTTTGACCGCAATAACCACAAATCTAACCACCACGGAGCGTTGCTACAGGCTGGTGCAACACCGGTTTATCTGGAAACCGCACGTAACCCGTATGGCTTTATCGGTGGCATTGATGCGCACTGTTTTGAAGAAAGTTACCTGCGTGAGCTGATCGCGGAAGTCGCACCGCAGCGGACAAAAGAGGCTCGTCCTTTCCGCCTCGCCGTTATTCAGCTAGGCACCTACGACGGTACGATTTATAACGCCCGCCAGGTGGTGGATAAAATTGGTCATCTGTGTGACTACATTCTGTTTGACTCCGCATGGGTCGGCTATGAGCAATTTATCCCGATGATGGCTGACTGTTCACCGCTGTTGCTGGATCTTAATGAGAACGATCCGGGCATTCTGGTTACGCAATCTGTGCATAAACAGCAGGCTGGTTTTTCTCAAACTTCACAAATCCATAAAAAAGACAGCCACATCAAAGGGCAACAGCGTTATGTACCGCACAAACGCATGAACAACGCCTTTATGATGCATGCCTCCACCAGCCCGTTCTATCCGCTGTTTGCCGCACTGGATATCAACGCCAAAATGCATGAAGGTGTCAGCGGTCGTAATATGTGGATGGATTGTGTGGTAAATGGCATTAATGCCCGCAAGCTGATCCTCGATAACTGTCAGCATATTCGTCCGTTCGTACCTGAACTAGTGGATGGTAAACCCTGGCAGTCGTATGAAACAGCGCAAATTGCGGTTGATCTGCGCTTCTTCCAGTTTGTACCAGGGGAACACTGGCACTCTTTTGAAGGCTATGCAGAGAATCAATACTTTGTCGATCCATGCAAACTGTTGCTGACAACCCCAGGTATTGATGCACGTAACGGCGAATATGAAGCGTTCGGTGTACCCGCGACGATTCTTGCTAACTTCCTGCGCGAAAATGGCGTAGTGCCGGAAAAATGCAATCTTAACTCCATCCTCTTCCTGCTGACTCCGGCAGAATATATGGCCAAACTTCAGCAACTTGTTGCCCTGCTGGTACGCTTCGAAAAACTGCTTGAGTCCGACGCGCCATTAGCAGAAGTGCTGCCTTCCATCTACAAACAGCATGAAGAGCGCTACGCCGGTTATACCCTTCGTCAGTTGTGCCAGGAAATGCATGATTTGTATGCCCGTCACAACGTGAAACAACCGCAAAAAGAGATGTTCCGTAAGGAACACTTCCCACGCGTAAGCATGAATCCACAAGAAGCCAACTACGCCTATTTACGCGGTGAAGTGGAGCTGGTTCGTCTGCCGGATGCCGAAGGCCGTATCGCTGCCGAAGGTGCGCTTCCTTATCCTCCGGGTGTGCTGTGTGTTGTTCCGGGTGAAATCTGGGGTGGTGCTGTTTTGCGTTACTTCAGCGCTCTGGAAGAAGGGATCAACCTGCTGCCAGGTTTTGCACCGGAGCTGCAGGGTGTCTATATCGAAGAACATGATGGTCGTAAGCAAGTTTGGTGCTATGTCATCAAGCCTCGTGATGCGCAAAGCACCCTGTTGAAAGGGGAAAAATTATGAGTCAGGCTAAATCGAACAAAATGGGCGTCGTTCAGTTAACCATACTGACGATGGTCAACATGATGGGCTCCGGTATCATCATGCTGCCGACAAAGCTTGCCGAAGTTGGGACAATCTCAATTATCTCCTGGCTGGTGACAGCCGTAGGCTCAATGGCACTGGCATGGGCATTCGCAAAATGCGGTATGTTCAGCCGTAAATCAGGCGGTATGGGCGGTTATGCGGAGTATGCTTTCGGTAAGTCCGGCAATTTTATGGCGAACTACACCTACGGTGTCTCGCTGCTGATTGCTAACGTCGCGATTGCTATTTCGGCGGTTGGTTACGGCACCGAACTGCTCGGCGCGAGTTTGTCGCCAGTGCAGATTGGTCTTGCGACCATCGGAGTGCTGTGGATTTGTACCGTGGCTAACTTTGGTGGTGCGCGCATTACCGGGCAAATCAGTAGCATTACTGTGTGGGGAGTCATTATTCCGGTCGTCGGTCTGTGCATTATTGGCTGGTTCTGGTTTAGTCCGACGCTGTACGCTAACTCATGGAACCCGCACCATGTGCCGTTCTTTAGCGCTGTAGGTTCTTCCATCGCCATGACGTTGTGGGCTTTCCTCGGTCTGGAGTCAGCCTGTGCCAACGCCGAAGTAGTGGAAAACCCGGAACGTAACGTGCCGATTGCAGTTCTTGGCGGTACTTTAGGTGCGGCGGTGATTTATATCGTCTCCACCAACGTGATTGCCGGGATTGTGCCTAATATGGAGCTGGCAAATTCAACGGCACCATTTGGCCTGGCTTTCGCACAGATGTTCACACCAGAAGTGGGTAAAGTCATTATGGCGCTGATGGTGATGTCCTGCTGCGGTTCACTGCTTGGCTGGCAGTTCACCATTGCCCAGGTGTTTAAATCTTCATCTGATGAAGGCTACTTCCCTAAAATTTTCTCCCGTGTAACCAAAGTGGATGCACCGGTGCAGGGAATGTTGACCATTGTGATTATTCAGAGTGGATTGGCACTGATGACCATTAGCCCGTCACTGAACAGCCAGTTCAACGTGCTGGTTAACCTGGCCGTGGTGACCAATATCATTCCGTATATTCTGTCAATGGCGGCATTAGTCATTATTCAGAAGGTCGCTAATGTGCCCCCCTCAAAAGCGAAAGTAGCAAACTTTGTTGCCTTTGTTGGTGCGATGTACAGTTTCTATGCGCTGTACTCATCCGGGGAAGAAGCCATGCTGTACGGTTCTATCGTGACCTTCCTTGGTTGGACACTGTATGGTCTGGTATCACCATGCTTTGAACTGAAAAATAAACACGGTTAATAAAACAAAGTAAAAAAGGGCGATTGAATGATCGCCCTTTCTGTTTGTTGGCAAATAGTTCGTTATTTATGCCGCATCCGGCAGATGTAGGGTCTAAACGCGATCGAACACAGCAACTATTTGCGTAATTATATGGGGCATCTGCGACAAAAACTGGAACAGGATCCGGCCCGGCCCGGCCCGGCCCGGCCTCGCCATTTTATTACTGAAACCGGTATTGGGTATCGGTTTATGCTTTGAAAAAAGTGGCAATGTATGGATAAAGTCATTTTTTATTCAAATATAAGGAACTTAATATTTAAAAAATGTTCCATACAATTCCTCATCATAAATGACACCGTAGCACACAAGGAGCAAGTAGCGATGCGTGAAATGAATCAGTTAGTAAATACTGAAGATTCAGCCTGGCCAATAATCCAGAACTGGTTAAAAGACGCCACAAACCATACCGAACTCTTACCGGTTAATAAAAATTTAGCCGAAACCGCACTTTATCAATTACAGGTGACAACAAAATCACCGATGGGTGCGCTTGTCTATGGCTCCGGAGGTCTGCTGATTGATAATGGTTGGTTACGCATAGCAGGATCTGGTCACCCCCGGTTGCCACGAGATCCAGTAAGTTGGACACAACGCCCTGAATTCGCAGGCGTGCGGGCTTTACCCATCGCTGACGATGTCGCAGGGGGAATTTTTGCTCTTAATGGTGGCGATCTTGGGGAAGATACTGGCTGCGTTTATTATTTTGCGCCAGATACGCTGAATTGGGAAAGTCTGGAAGTTGGATATTCTGAGTTTCTTCAGTGGGCATTATCCGGTGATTTAGATACCTTCTATGAAAATGTACGATGGCAGCAATGGCGAGAAGACGTAATAAAATTATCGGCAACGGAAGCCTTCACGTTCTACCCTTTCTTATGGGTACAAAGTGAAGAAGCAAGAACAAGAAAAGTTATTTCGCTTACTGAACTCTGGGAAATGCAGTATCAAATGAAAGAAACATTCACGCAATAAGACATGTTCAGGTCCGGGTTTCATTCCCGGACTCACTATTTTAATGTGTATTTATCGCTTTCAATTCTTGCTGGCAATTTTCTGACTGGCAGCGTCGTAACTCAATAATCCCGACATGCATCATCGAGCCAAAAAATCCGCTTTCGCTGACATAATCCTCATTGACTATCGGTCGAGTGCCGGGCTTGCCCTGGCAAACCCGCATAAAAAATGAGGTGTAGCATTGCCAACCGGGATTTAAACCGACCTTTTCTTGTGCTGACATATTATGAAGATAAGTAAGTTCTTTTTCGTTCCCGCCTGACAACTGCCAGCGGCGGGTATTATCAGGTAAGTTATCACCACGGCAATTTGTCTTACACCGGGAAGGTGCAATATTTACCGCAATGCTACCCGTTAATCCTCTGGTTTTATCTTTAGGGGTCAGTAACCAGTCGCCAGCTAATGATGATTGTTCAGGTTGGGCGCATGCAGTCAGCAGTAATGTGGCGGTAATTAGTGACACTATGACGACCAGACTCCTGTTGGTCTTCATTGGGATTTCCTTGAGCTACTCAGTTTGTTGACAAAGTGTTCGTTGTTTTTGCCGGATGCGGCGTGAACGCCTTATCCGGCCTACAAAATCTCGTAAATTCAATATATTGCACCATCCTCGTAGGCCTGATAAGCGTAGCGCATCAGGCAATTCTGTGTTTGTCATACGTAAAAAAGGGCGATCTTCCGACCACCCTTTTTCTTATTTAATGTGTTTACGCGTTTTTCAGAACTTCGCTAACAATCTCAACCGCTTCTTTCTCAATCTGCTTGCGATGTTCTTCACCGAGGAAGCTTTCGCAGTAGATCTTATATGCGTCTTCCGTGCCTGACGGACGCGCGGCGAACCAGCCGTTGTCAGTCATCACTTTCAGACCGCCGATAGAAGCACCATTGCCCGGTGCCGCCGTCAGGCGCGCGGTGATCGGGTCGCCTGCCAGGGTGCTGGCGCTCACCATTTCCGGAGACAGCTTAGACAGCGCCGCTTTTTGTGCGGAAGTCGCAGCTGCCTGCAAACGGTTGTAGCTCGGCGCACCAAAGCGTTTTGCCAGTTCGTTGTAGTGTTCCTGCGGGTTCTTACCGGTGACAGCGGTGATTTCCGCCGCCAGCAGACACATGATGATGCCGTCTTTGTCGGTGGACCACGGCGTGCCGTCGAAACGCAGGAAGGAAGCCCCTGCGCTCTCTTCGCCGCCAAAGCCGAAGCTGCCGTCGAACAGACCATCAACAAACCATTTGAAACCTACCGGGACTTCTACCAGCTTGCGGCCCAAGTCATTGACCACACGGTCGATCATCGCAGAAGAAACCAGCGTTTTACCGACAGCAACATCTTTGCCCCACTGCGGACGATGCTGGAACAGGTAGTTGATCGCCACCGCCAGGTAGTGGTTCGGATTCATCAAACCTGCCGGAGTGACGATACCGTGACGGTCATAATCCGGGTCGTTAGCAAACGCCAGATCGAACTTATCACGCAGTGCCAGCAGGCCCGCCATCGCACACTCGGAGGAGCAGTCCATACGGATCGCGCCGTCTTTATCAAGGTGCATAAAGCGGAAGGTTTGATCGACCTGATCGTTAACGATGGTCAGGTTGAGGTTGTAATACTCGCCAATACGCTTCCAGTATTCGATACCGGAACCGCCCAGCGGATCAACGCCCAGCGTCAGGCCCGCTTTCTGAATCGCCGCCATATCAACGATATCGGCCAGACCTTCCACAAACGGCTGCACCAGATCCTGCTCTTTCACATGACCGGATGCCATCGCTTCGTCGAGGGAGATACGCTTCACGCCTTTCAGGCCATCGGCCAGCAGTGCGTTGGCCCTGTCTTCCACCACTTTGGTGACGTTGGTATCAGCCGGGCCACCATTTGGCGGATTGTACTTGATACCACCATCTTCCGGCGGGTTATGGGACGGTGTAATCACGATACCGTCTGCCAGCGGACCACCTTTTTTATTGTGAACCAGGATGGCATTGGAAACGGCAGGCGTTGGAGTGAAGCCATTGTTTTCCTGCACAATGACATCAACGCCGTTCGCTGCCAGCACTTCCAGTACGGAAATGAACGCAGGCTCGGACAGGGCGTGAGTATCTTTACCCACATAGCAAGGGCCAGTGATGCCGTTTTTCGCACGTTCTTCAGCAATTGCCTGAGCGATCGCCAGAATGTGCGGCTCGTTAAAGCTGTGGCGCGCTGCACTGCCACGGTGACCGGAAGTACCGAATTTCACCGCGTGCTCCGCATTCCCTGCTTCTGGTTTCAGTACATAATATTGCGCCGTCAGTTGGGCGACGTTAATCAAATCACTCTGTTGTGCAGGTTGGCCTGCACGATTGTGGATTGCCATTGCTTTGTCCTTTGTCTGCAACGTTTTAGATAGTTCCGCAAACCTTCTCAATCAATTCCGCCGGGAATTGCATCGACTGCATGATGTGTTCGATCATGCTGCATTTACGGCCGGTGTTGGTGTTGGTGATCACCCAATACGGCGTGCCTGGCACATGTTTCGGCTTGGTCTGATTACCATTTTTCAGCAGCGTTTGTTCATCTGCCGCAAAGTAAACGCGTGTACGACCGTGCAACGATTCCGTTGCTTCGGCAAACGCCTGGGCGTCAAGAGAATATAGTGTAGACAACAGCAGCATAAAGCGATTGACCGCTCGCTTTTGCTCTGCGTATTCGTCAGAAAGCAGAAGTTCACGCATTGCGCGAACCTTGTCTTTAATCGTTTTGACCGGCTTCGCTTCGACGATAGCAGGTGACGCAACGCGAACCTCTTTCGTCACCGGAGCAGCAGGCTGTGATGCGGCGGAAAATTTCAACATACGCCGTAAAATGTCGGATGCGCTCTCGCCGATATGCTTAGTGTGGCTGGCAATATAGCTGTAGAGTTCATCATCAACTTCAATCGTTTTCATCTTAATCCAGTGCAGTGTCTTAGCTGAATACAAGTCGCCAAGAGTATATGAATAAATCCCGGCAGCGGATTGCGTCAAGCCTGGCTTGCAGAAAAACTCGGAATAAACCTTATTTGTTGCAGCCCTGTGGCACAATGGTCAACATAATACCCTAACCCGACAACGCGAAAAAAAGAACTTTGCCATGAAATTGAATATCCGCGCGCAAACTGCACAAAACCAGCACAATAATTCTCCCATCGTTCTTGTCCATGGTCTGTTTGGTAGCCTCGACAACCTTGGCGTACTGGCTCGCGATCTGGTAAACGATCACAATATCATCCAGGTTGATATGCGTAACCACGGTCTTTCACCGAGAGATCCGGTAATGAATTACCCGGCGATGGCGCAGGATCTTGTTGATACTCTGGATGCACAGCAGATCGACAAAGCAACATTTATCGGTCACTCCATGGGCGGTAAAGCGGTAATGGCACTTACGGCACTGGCCCGCGATCGCATCGATAAACTGGTGGCGATCGATATCGCACCGGTCGACTATCACGTACGCCGTCATGATGAGATTTTCGCGGCTATCAACGCGGTCAGTGAATCGGACGCACAAACTCGCCAGCAAGCAGCAGCAATAATGCGCCAGCATCTTAATGAAGAAGGGGTGATTCAGTTTCTGTTGAAATCTTTTGTTGACGGGGAGTGGCGCTTTAACGTGCCGGTATTGTGGGATCAGTATCCGCATATTGTGGGTTGGGAGAAAATCCCGGCATGGGATCACCCTGCCCTGTTTATCCCTAGCGGCAATTCTCCGTATGTTAGCGAGCAGTACCGTGATGATTTACTGGCACAATTTCCACAGGCACGGGCGCATGTGATTGCAGGCGCGGGTCACTGGGTCCATGCTGAAAAACCGGATGCGGTATTACGCGCTATCCGTCGCTATCTCAATGATTAACGCAACTGATTAAAAACCCAGCGTCCGCGTCGCTTTCCGCGCGTGGGCGTTGGCGTGACTCATCGCGCTGATGTATTATGGCGCGCTATCCATCCGGGCAGAGGCCTGGCTGATTGTTTCCCCCGAAGTCACCAAGATCATGGCCAAAGAACAAACGGACCGTACGACATTAGATCTGTTCGCGCACGAGCGTCGACCGGGACGACCGAAAACTAATCCGCTTTCGCGCGATGAACAGCTGCGTATTAATAAACGCAACCAGCTAAAACGCGACAAAGTACGTGGCCTTAAGCGTGTCGAACTGAAGCTGAACGCGGAAGCTGTCGAGGCGCTGAACGAGCTGGCGGAGTCGCGCAATATGAGCCGTAGCGAACTGATCGAAGAGATGTTAATGCAGCAACTGGCGGCGCTGCGTAGTCAGGGCATCGTTTAAATTTCCACTTTCATGTAGCACAGTGTGCAGTCCTGCTCGTTTGCTGATTCCGCAAGACTGCCTGTTCTGCTATGATTGCCTTTATCCGTGGGCAATTTCCCCCCCCCATTTCAATAAGTTTCAAGAGGTTATTTCACTCATGGCTATCACTGGCATCTTTTTCGGCAGCGACACCGGTAATACCGAAAATATCGCAAAAATGATTCAAAAACAGCTTGGTAAAGACGTTGCCGATGTCCATGACATTGCAAAAAGCAGCAAAGAAGATCTGGAAGCTTATGACATTCTGCTGCTGGGCATCCCAACCTGGTATTATGGCGAAGCGCAGTGTGACTGGGATGACTTCTTCCCGACTCTCGAAGAGATTGATTTCAACGGCAAACTGGTTGCGCTGTTTGGTTGTGGTGACCAGGAAGATTACGCCGAATATTTCTGCGACGCATTGGGCACCATCCGCGACATCATTGAACCGCGCGGTGCAACGATCGTTGGTCACTGGCCAACTGCGGGCTATCATTTCGAAGCATCAAAAGGTCTGGCTGATGACGACCACTTTGTCGGTCTGGCTATCGACGAAGACCGTCAGCCGGAACTGACCGCTGAACGTGTAGAAAAATGGGTTAAACAGATTTCTGAAGAGTTGCATCTCGACGAAATTCTCAATGCCTGATGTGATGCGGCGTAGACTCATGTCTACGCCGTATTAATAGATAATGCCAATCAAAATAATTGCTACAAATTTGTAACTTTTGCTGTTGTACCTGTACAATGTCCCGGTGTTCAAGTGGCCTTGCCGTTGTAAATGTAAGCTGTGCCACGTTTTTATTAACAATATTTGCCAGGGACTTGTGGTTTTCATTTAGGCGTGGCAATTCTATAATGATACGCATTATCTCAAGAGCAAATTCTGTCACTTCTTCTAATGAAGTGAACCGCTTAGTAACAGGACAGATTCCGCATGACTGATAACAATACCGCCCTAAAGAAAGCTGGCCTGAAAGTAACGCTTCCTCGTTTAAAAATCCTGGAAGTTCTTCAGGAGCCGGACAACCATCACGTCAGTGCGGAAGATTTATACAAACGTCTGATCGATATGGGTGAAGAAATTGGTCTGGCTACGGTATATCGCGTACTGAACCAGTTTGACGACGCTGGTATCGTCACCCGCCACAATTTTGAAGGCGGTAAATCCGTATTTGAACTGACACAGCAACATCACCACGATCACCTGATCTGCCTCGACTGCGGCAAGGTTATCGAATTTAGTGATGATTCCATCGAAGCGCGTCAGCGTGAAATTGCCGCAAAACATGGCATTCGCCTGACTAACCACAGTCTCTATCTTTACGGTCACTGTGCCGAAGGCGATTGCCGCGAAGATGAACATGCGCACGAAGGCAAATAAGCCAGCCTGAATGAGAAAAAGCCAACCTGCGGGTTGGCTTTTTTATGCAAGGGAAATAAGAAAAGCGAGAGTTACAGCTCTCACTTATTTGTTATTACTGCGAATTTCCTGCCAAACTTTATCACAATAGGCTTTCACCGCCTGATCATTTCCGGTTTGCGTTGCACGCAGACACTGCTGATAATCCAGTACGCGGACACTTTCCTGGTCGGCAAAATGCTGATGTTGTTTCTCTTTCTTCAGCACGTTTAACACGCTCTGGCAGGCTTCAATTTTTTCTGGCGAACCTTGTGCGGTGTTGATACAGGCGCTGTATGCCTCTTTCAGACGACTGTCTTCCTGTGGCGCGGTTGATTGCGCACAAGCTACCAGCCCCGATGCCATTATGGCGATGAGAATCAGTTTTTTCATAGCAAATTCCTCAAACGTGCGGCAGGCACAAAACCTGCCGCGTCGGGCATCAGAAGATGGTGAATGGTGCGATTACCATAAATTTCACGTCACGCTCATCCTGGAAGATGTTGCCGTAACCACCGCCCCAGCTTGGGATGTCGGAGTGGTTGTCGTATTCGGTGAAGTGCAGTTTGAACATCGTGCCTTTGGCGCGACCGTCCTGAATGGTGTAGACCGCATCCAGGCTGTATGCAGACTCTTCAATAGTCCGGTTTTTGTCGTAGTACGCATCCGGATTGCTCTGCCAGGTCGCAGGTTTAGCATCCCATGCGTAAACGTAGGAAGCGCCGATGGCGAAGCCTGGAAGATTCCAGTTTTTCAGGTCATACATCGCACCGAAGAAGACCGCTTTTTCGCCGTTAGCGTTGAAGTCGGAACGGTTATCCCACCAGATATCCAGGCGGCCGTTGGAGGAAGCGTAGGTTGGAGTCATACGTTGCAGGAAGTATCCCTGCTGACCGTCAGCCTTAACCCAGGTGCCTTCGAGGCGCAAATCCACTACGTCAGCCGCCCGGTAACCAAAGGTCAACGCTTGCAGCCAGGCGGTGCCGTCATAAAGGTCGTTGACGCTGCGATCGTCAACTTTATCGCGCGTACCATAGAACTGGTAGCTGGTGGTTAACGGGCTACCGGCGATATCAAATTTGTAGCTGGCTTTGGCAAAATATTGATCGATATACCCTTCCGCCTGACCAAATGCCGCTTCCAGTACGAAGTTATTTTTGAAGTCGTATTTCGCCCCAAGGGAGTGCAGATAATCAACTTTGGTGGTTTTATCGTTCTGATAAAACTCATCCATTTCCAGATGCCACGGCGCTTTGTATTCGTTGGTCCACATGTAGGAGAAACTCAACGCACCAGCATCGCCGTAATCAAAATTCGCCCCGGCTTCCGCCCCCTGATAAGTACCTGCGGCGCTAACAGCGTTTGACCAGTTGGCTGAATGTAACCTGCCCTCGCCCAAACCGGACCGTATTTAAATTTGGCCGCAGCTTTATACAGGCTTATACCGCTTTTGTCGCCGGACCAGTCTTCGTCATAGGCTTTATTACTTTTTGAAAACGCGATTTCGTTCGGGTGGGAGCTGTCGCCGTTTTCCGCCATTTCAATCGCCGTAAACACAGCAATATCAAGGCCGAACATATCAGCAGCATAACCGGACTGAAAATCGAGGTTGGCATTCCAGGTGGAGTGAGAAAGGTTGGTTTTGTATTTGTCGCCGTCGGTAACATCTTTACGGTCGCGTTCACGCTGCCAGTAATATATACCGCCGGTTAAGGTTGAATCGTCGATGAATCCTTCGGCGCGAGCCTCCGGCATTGCCATAAAGCCCGACATTGCTGTAACACCGGCGATAGCCAGCGCCAGCGTACTACGTTTGCCACTAAACGTACGCATGGGTTAATCCTCTTTGACGTATAAATTGCTGCACCAAAGGTGAACAGCGAAAAAAATAAAAATTAAAAAAGTAGCATTGAGAAAAGTCTCGCTGACTACAGGAATAGACTATTTTTCGCGACGCGAATTATCAATCTCTTTCTGTAACCAGAATGTAAGAACATGAGCAACCGCACATATTTTGATGATTTTTGTTACAAGGCTTAAGTTTGCGGTTGAAAGGCTTGCAGAAGAATAAAAGCGTAAATTTCCAGCAAGATGAAAGCGGTTACATTTTATTTAATTATGGTTTGTGATTTTAAATTTATTTTATGGATAAATTGCGAAGCGGAATTAATTCGCGAAGAAAAGCAGAAAAAACGCCGCAGAGTGCGCGTTTGGGATTGTTTGCTATTTCTTGCCGGATGCGACGTAAATGCCTCACCCGGCCTGGTAGAACTTAAAATTACTCGCCTACTTTCGCCCAGGTATCACGCAGCCCAACGGTGCGGTTAAATACCGGTTTTTCCGCTGTGGAATGGCGGCTGTCGAGGCAGAAGTAACCTTCACGCTCAAACTGGAATGCTTTACCCGCAACCGCATCTTTCAGCGACGGTTCAGCAAAGCCCTGTTTGATCACCAGCGATTCCGGGTTAATCACCGACAGGAAATCATCCGCAGCACCTGGGTTAGGCACGCTGAACAGACGGTCGTACAGACGGATTTCAACCGGCAGCGCATGTGCCGCGCTCACCCAGTGAATAACACCTTTGACTTTACGACCATCTGCCGGATCTTTGCTTAAGGTGTCGGCGTCATAAGTACAGAAGATGGTGGTGATATTGCCTTCGGCATCTTTCTCCACGCGTTCTGCCTTAATGACGTAAGCATTACGCAGACGCACTTCTTTACCCAGCACCAGACGTTTGTACTGCTTGTTAGCTTCTTCGCGGAAATCGGCGCGATCGATCCAAATCTCACCGCTAAACGGCACCTGGCGGCTACCCATTTCCGGTTTGTTCGGATGGTTCGGCATGGTAACCATTTCGCCTTCGCCCTGATAGTTTTCGATAACCAGTTTCACCGGATCGATAACCGCCATTGCGCGCGGGGCGTTTTCGTTGAGATCTTCACGGATGCAGGATTCCAGCGACGCCATCTCAATGGTGTTGTCCTGCTTGGTCACGCCGATGCGTTTGCAGAACTCACGAATAGAAGCAGCAGTGTAACCACGACGACGCAGACCGGAAATGGTCGGCATACGCGGGTCATCCCAGCCTTCAACGTGCTTGTCGGTCACCAGCAGGTTCAGCTTACGCTTGGACATCACAGTGTATTCCAGATTCAGGCGCGAGAATTCGTACTGGCGCGGGTGAACAGGAATGGTGATGTTGTCCAGCACCCAGTCGTACAGGCGACGGTTGTCCTGGAACTCAAGCGTACACAGAGAGTGCGTAATACCTTCCAGGGCATCGCTGATGCAGTGGGTGAAGTCGTACATCGGGTAGATGCACCACTTGTTGCCAGTCTGGTGGTGTTCAGCAAATTTAATGCGGTACAGCACCGGATCGCGCATCACGATAAACGGTGAAGCCATGTCGATTTTCGCACGCAGGCAGGCTTTACCTTCTTCAAAACCACCGGCACGCATTTTTTCGAACAGCGCCAGGTTCTCTTCAACGCTGCGGTCGCGGTACGGGCTGTTTTTACCCGGTTGCGTCAGGGTGCCGCGGTATTCGCGGATCTGTTCCGGCGTCAGTTCATCAACGTACGCCAGGCCTTTATTGATCAGTTCGATCGCATAGGCGTGGAGCTGATCAAAATAATCGGAGGAGTAACGGACGTTACCAGACCAGTGAAAACCTAACCACTCTACGTCGTTTTTGATCGACTCAACATACTCGATATCTTCTTTTACCGGGTTAGTGTCGTCGAAACGCAGGTTGCACTGGCCTTTATAGTCCTGGGCGATCCCGAAGTTCAGGCAGATAGATTTCGCATGGCCAATATGCAGATAGCCATTCGGCTCCGGCGGGAAACGGGTGTGTACTGTGGTGTGCTTACCACTGGCCAGATCTTCATCGATGATCTGACGGATAAAGTTAGTCGGGCGGGCTTCTGCCTCACTCATCGTGGATTCCTCAAAGCGTAAACAACGTATAACGGCGTATGATCTTATAAGCGGGACAGGCTGACAACTGTTAGTTTTTTAAAATTGATAATCTAACAAGGATTATGGGGATGATTGATGAAAAAAAAAGCGGCAGAGAAGATCTCCACCGCTTGTCATTGTTGGATGCGACGCTCAAGCGTCGCATCAGGCATAAAGCAGATTACTTTTTGATTTCATACAGCGGTGTTTGACCCGCCACAACATGGCCCTGAGCTTTAATGATCAAGCCACTGAAATCGTCGATATTGCTGCAAACCACCGGGCTAATCATCGAGCGGGCGTTAGCGTTCAGGTAATCCAGATCCATTTCCAGAATCGGTTGCCCTGCGCTTACCTGCGCACCCTCTTCCACCAGACGTTTAAAGCCTTTACCTTCCAGCGCTACGGTGTCGATACCCATATGGACGACGATCTCCGCGCCTTTTTCGGTTTCCAGGCAGAACGCGTGGTTGGTGTTGAAGATTTTCACGATTGTCCCTGCGGCTGGTGATACGACGATTTTATCTGTCGGTTTCACCGCCACACCGTCACCCACCGCTTTGCTGGCGAATGCTTCGTCAGGAACCTGATCCAGTGCCACGACATCACCGGTAATCGGCGATACCAGCTCCGCGATAGATACCGCGTTTGGTACAGCCTGCGGTTTTGCTACAGGCGCGGCAGTTGACGGAGTTGCTTCAGCTGACGCAGCGGCTACCGGACCACGGGCAACGACTTTCTTCATCGCATCGCCGATGGATTCTGCTTTCGCGCCAACAATCACCTGAATAGTCTGTTTGTTCAGTTTCACTACACCAGAAGCACCCAGACGTTTACACATCGTATCGTTGACGCGGGCAGAGTCAGCCACGGTCAGGCGCAGACGGGTGATACAGGCGTCAATTGCTTTCAGGTTGTCAGTGCCGCCAACCGCAGCAATATAGTTGGTCGCCAGTTGATTGAGGCCTTCTTCAGTGTTGCTGTTGGCTTCTTCAGTAACGATCTCGTCTTCTTTATCTTCACGACCCGGCGTTTTCAGGTTGAACATGCGGATAACCAAACTGAACACCACGAAGTAGATAGCGAAGAAGACAACACCCATCACCAGCAGCATCCAGACGTTCTGGCTGGCGGCCGGCAGGTTATACATCAACGCGTAGTCGATAGCCCCCGCAGAGAAAGAGAAGCCAGCATGGATACCCAGCAGTGTTGCCACAAACAGGCTGATACCGGTCAGCAGTGCGTGCAGGAGGTACAGCAGCGGTGCAAGGAACATGAACAGGAATTCCAGCGGCTCAGTCACACCGGTCAGGAACGCAGTAACAGCAACAGAAAGCAGCATCCCGCCAACCATCGGACGACGCTCTTTCGGTGCTGCGAAGTACATCGCCAGCGCCGCACCCGGCAGACCGAACATCATAATCGGGAAGAAGCCGGACATGAACATCCCCGCGGTGCCGTCACCGGCATAGAAGCGGTTGATATCACCGTGGAAAACCGTACCCGCCGCGTGTGAATTCACCAATCTGGAACCAGGCGATGGTGTTCAGCACCTGATGCAGACCGGTTGGGATCAGCAGACGGTTGATGAAACCAAAGATACCGGAACCCAGCGCGCCCGCAGAAACGATCCACTCGCCTCCTGCATGGATAGCGTGCTGTACCGGCGGCCAGACGTAACCAAAAATGGCCGCCAGCACCAGGCAGAAGAAGCCGGTGGCAATCGGCACAAAACGTTTGCCGCCGAAGAAGCTCAGGAAGTCCGGCAGTTTAATATCGGACCAACGGTTATAGGCTGCGCCACCAACCAGACCGGTAATGATACCCGCCAGTACACCCATGTTTATTTCTGGGTTGATGGTCACCATCGCTTTGGTTAACACAAAGTAACCTACCGCACCCGCCAGCGCCGCCGCACCTGCGCTGTCTTTCGACCAGCTGGATGCCACACCGATGGCGAAGATTAATGCGAGGTTATCAAAAATCGCACCGCCCGCCTGGGCAATAAACGCAACGTTAAGTAAATCTGGCTGACCGAATCGCAGCAACAGTGCCGCCACCGGCAGCACCGCGATAGGGAGCTGTAACGCCCTACCGAGTCGCTGGAAAAAACCTAAAATATTCATCTTATTCCCCCTACGAGAACCCTATTTGGCTCGTTTAAAGCCGTATTTTTATTTTGCTGCAAATTGTACTGCCGATGTTCTGTAATCAGATTGTTAGATCATCTGCTACAGAGTGTGTGAAAATTTAATTCGTATCGCAAATTAAACGCGTGTCTTTTGTGAGTTTTGTCACCAAATATCGTTATCATCACTCCCTTTTACTGGCTAAACCAGAAAACTTATTTTATCATTCAAAAAATCAGGTCGGATTGACGCCTGTCTGCGCAAATCCAAGTTACGCTTAAAGATACCTAATCCGCCAACGGCTTACATTTTACTTATTGAGGTGAATAATGAGACTGATCCCCCTGACTACCGCTGAACAGGTCGGCAAATGGGCTGCTCGCCATATCGTCAATCGTATCAATGCGTTCAAACCGACTGCCGATCGTCCGTTTGTTCTGGGCCTGCCAACTGGCGGCACGCCGATGACCACCTATAAAGCGTTAGTCGAAATGCATAAAGCAGGCCAGGTCAGCTTTAAGCACGTTGTCACCTTCAACATGGACGAATATGTCGGTCTGCCGAAAGAGCATCCGGAAAGCTACTACAGCTTTATGCACCGTAATTTCTTCGATCACGTTGATATTCCAGCAGAAAACATCAACCTTCTCAACGGCAACGCCCCGGATATCGACGCCGAATGCCGCCAGTATGAAGAAAAAATCCGTTCTTACGGAAAAATTCATCTGTTTATGGGCGGTGTAGGTAACGACGGCCATATTGCATTTAACGAACCGGCGTCTTCTCTGGCTTCTCGTACTCGTATCAAAACCCTGACTCATGACACTCGCGTCGCGAACTCTCGTTTCTTTGATAACGATGTCAATCAGGTGCCAAAATATGCCCTGACTGTCGGTGTTGGTACATTGCTGGATGCCGAAGAAGTGATGATTCTGGTGCTGGGTAGCCAGAAAGCACTGGCACTGCAGGCTGCAGTTGAAGGTTGCGTGAACCACATGTGGACCATCAGCTGTCTGCAACTGCATCCAAAAGCGATCATGGTGTGCGATGAACCTTCCACCATGGAGCTGAAAGTTAAGACTTTAAGATATTTCAATGAATTAGAAGCAGAAAATATCAAAGGTCTGTAATTGTTATCCCTGCCCTGGCTCCTTGCTCAGGGCAATATTTTTTAAAATCGGGGGTCAGAATGTATGCATTAACCCAGGGCCGGATCTTTACCGGCCACGAATTTCTTGATGACCACGCGGTTGTTATCGCTGATGGCCTGATTAAAAGCGTCTGTCCGGTAGCGGAACTGCCGCCAGAGATCGAACAACGTTCACTGAACGGGGCCATTCTCTCCCCCGGTTTTATCGATGTGCAGTTAAACGGCTGCGGCGGCGTACAGTTTAACGACACCGCTGAAGCGGTCAGCGTGGAAACGCTGGAAATCATGCAGAAAGCCAATGAGAAATCAGGCTGTACTAACTATCTGCCGACGCTTATCACCACCAGCGATGAGCTGATGAAACAGGGCGTGCGCGTTATGCGCGAGTACCTGGCAAGACATCCGAATCAGGCGTTAGGTCTGCATCTGGAAGGTCCGTGGCTGAATCTGGTAAAAAAAGGCACCCATAATCCGAATTTTGTGCGTAAGCCTGATGCCGCGCTGGTCGATTTCCTGTGTGAAAACGCCGACGTCATTACCAAAGTGACCCTGGCACCGGAAATGGTTCCTGCGGAAGTCATCAGCAAACTGGCAAATGCCGGGATTGTGGTTTCTGCCGGTCACTCCAACGCGACGTTGAAAGAAGCGAAAGCCGGTTTCCGCGCGGGGATTACCTTTGCCACCCATCTGTACAACGCGATGCCGTATATTACCGGTCGTGAACCGGGCCTGGCGGGCGCGATCCTCGACGAAGCTGACATTTATTGCGGTATTATCGCTGATGGCCTGCATGTTGATTACGCCAACATTCGTAACGCTAAACGCCTTAAAGGCGACAAACTGTGTCTGGTTACCGACGCCACCGCGCCAGCAGGTGCCAACATTGAACAGTTCATTTTTGCGGGTAAAACAATATACTACCGTAACGGACTTTGTGTGGATGAGAACGGTACGTTAAGCGGTTCATCCTTAACCATGATTGAAGGCGTGCGTAATCTGGTCGAACATTGCGGTATCGCACTGGATGAAGTGCTGCGTATGGCGACGCTCTATCCGGCGCGTGCGATTGGCGTTGAGAAACGTCTCGGCACACTCGCCGCAGGTAAAGTAGCCAACCTGACCGCATTCACACCTGATTTTAAAATCACCAAGACCATCGTTAACGGTAACGAGGTCGTAACTCAATAAGAGAAAGTATGACACCAGGCGGACAAGCTCAGATAGGTAATGTTGATCTCGTAAAACAGCTTAACAGCGCGGCGGTTTATCGCCTGATTGACCAGTACGGGCCAATCTCGCGGATTCAGATTGCCGAGCAAAGCCAGCTTGCCCCCGCCAGCGTAACCAAAATTACGCGTCAGCTTATCGAACGCGGGCTGATCAAAGAAGTTGATCAGCAGGCCTCCACCGGGGGCCGCCGCGCTATCTCCATCGTCACCGAAACCCGCAATTTCCACGCAATCGGCGTACGGCTTGGTCGTCACGACGCCACCATCACCCTGTTTGATCTCAGCAGCAAAGTGCTGGCAGAAGAACATTACCCGCTGCCGGAACGTACCCAGCAAACGCTGGAACATGCCCTGTTGAATGCCATTGCTCAGTTTATTGATAGCTACCAGCGCAAACTGCGCGAGCTGATCGCGATTTCGGTGATCCTGCCAGGGCTTGTTGACCCGGACAGCGGCAAAATTCATTACATGCCGCATATTCAGGTAGAAAACTGGGGGCTGGTAGAAGCTCTGGAAGAACGTTTTAAAGTGACCTGTTTCGTTGGTCACGATATCCGTAGTCTGGCGCTGGCGGAGCACTACTTCGGTGCAAGTCAGGATTGCGAAGACTCCATTCTGGTGCGTGTCCATCGCGGAACCGGGGCCGGGATTATCTCTAACGGGCGCATTTTTATTGGCCGCAACGGTAACGTCGGTGAAATTGGCCATATTCAGGTCGAACCGCTGGGTGAACGCTGCCACTGCGGCAACTTTGGCTGCCTGGAAACTATCGCCGCCAACGCTGCCATTGAACAACGGGTGTTGAATCTGTTAAAGCAGGGCTACCAGAGCCGCGTGCCGCTGGACGACTGCACCATCAAAACTATCTGCAAAGCCGCGAACAAAGGCGATAGTCTGGCGTCGGAAGTAATTGAGTATGTCGGTCGTCATCTGGGTAAAACCATCGCCATTGCTATCAACTTATTTAATCCGCAAAAAATTGTTATTGCCGGTGAAATCACCGAAGCCGATAAAGTGCTGCTCCCTGCTATTGAAAGCTGCATTAATACCCAGGCGCTGAAGGCGTTTCGCACTAATCTGCCGGTGGTACGTTCTGAGCTGGATCACCGCTCGGCAATCGGCGCTTTTGCGCTGGTAAAACGCGCCATGCTCAACGGTATTTTGCTCCAGCATTTGCTGGAAAATTAATGTGCTTTTATAGTGGCGCTTATTGTTGTCAATATTCTGGGTAGTCCATGACCATTAAAAATGTAATTTGCGATATCGACGGCGTGCTGATGCACGATAACGTCGCCGTACCGGGTGCAGCGGAATTTTTGCACGGGATTATGGATAAAGGCCTGCCGCTGGTGTTGCTGACCAACTATCCTTCGCAGACTGGGCAAGATCTGGCGAACCGCTTTGCCACCGCAGGTGTCGATGTACCTGACAGCGTGTTTTATACCTCTGCGATGGCGACTGCCGATTTCCTGCGTCGCCAGGAAGGCAAGAAAGCGTATGTGGTGGGCGAAGGCGCACTGATTCATGAACTGTACAAAGCCGGTTTCACTATTACCGATGTGAACCCTGATTTCGTGATTGTTGGCGAAACGCGTTCCTACAACTGGGACATGATGCATAAAGCAGCCTATTTCGTCGCTAACGGTGCACGTTTTATCGCCACCAATCCGGACACCCACGGGCGCGGTTTTTATCCCGCGTGTGGCGCGTTGTGTGCAGGCATCGAAAAAATCTCCGGGCGTAAACCGTTCTATGTTGGTAAACCGAGTCCGTGGATCATCCGCGCGGCATTAAACAAAATGCAGGCGCATTCGGAAGAAACGGTTATTGTCGGCGATAACCTGCGTACCGATATTCTGGCGGGCTTCCAAGCAGGTCTGGAAACGATTCTGGTGCTTTCTGGTGTTTCATCGCTCGACGATATCGACAGTATGCCGTTCCGCCCAAGCTGGATTTACCCGTCGGTCGCTGAAATCGACGTTATCTGAATAGCAACCACGTCTACAGACGTGGTTGGCTCTGATGACAAACGCCAAACTGCCTGATGCGCTACGCTTATCAGGCCTACGCAGCTCCTGCAATATATTGAATTTTCATGCTTTTGTAGGCCGGATAAGGCGTTCACGCCGCATCCGGCATGAACAAATTGCACTTTGTCAGCAATTTGGCCCCCGTAAAATATAAACATTCAATAAAACCCGCTAAAAATTATCGATTCATCAATAAATATATCCTCACACCAGACCTTTTTTCAGCAATCGACAATCACCATTACGTTTTTTATTTTTTCACCGCCAAATCGCTTGCGCACAGTGCTGCTTTGCGGCATTTTTTTAAACAAGCAAACACAACAAGCAACAAATACCAGGTTAACGGAGAAGGTTATGTGTTCAATTTTTGGCGTATTCGATATCAAAACAGACGCAGTTGAGCTGCGTAAGAAAGCACTCGAGCTGTCACGCCTGATGCGTCATCGTGGCCCGGACTGGTCCGGTATTTATGCCAGCGATAACGCCATTCTCGCTCACGAACGTCTGTCAATTGTTGACGTTAACGCGGGGGCGCAACCTCTCTACAACCAACAAAAAACCCACGTACTGGCGGTAAACGGTGAAATCTACAACCACCAGGCATTGCGCGCTGAATATGGCGATCGTTATCAGTTCCAGACAGGGTCTGACTGTGAAGTGATCCTCGCGCTGTATCAGGAAAAAGGGCCGGAATTTCTCGACGACTTGCAGGGCATGTTTGCCTTTGCCCTGTACGACAGCGAAAAAGATGCCTACCTGATTGGTCGCGACCATCTGGGGATCATCCCACTGTATATGGGCTATGACGAACACGGTCAGCTGTATGTCGCCTCAGAAATGAAATCGCTGGTGCCAGTTTGCCGCACGATTAAAGAGTTCCCGGCGGGGAGCTATTTGTGGAGCCAGGACGGCGAAATCCGTTCTTATTATCATCGCGACTGGTTCGACTTTGATGCAGTGAAAGATAACGTGACCGACAAAAACGAGCTGCGTCAGGCTCTGGAAGATTCCGTTAAAAGCCATCTGATGTCTGATGTGCCTTACGGTGTGCTGCTTTCTGGTGGTCTGGATTCCTCAATTATTTCCGCTATCACCAAGAAATACGCAGCCCGTCGCGTGGAAGATCAGGAACGCTCTGAAGCCTGGTGGCCGCAGTTACACTCCTTTGCTGTAGGTCTGCCGGGTTCACCGGATCTTAAAGCAGCCCAGGAAGTGGCAAACCATCTGGGCACGGTGCATCACGAAATTCACTTCACTGTACAGGAAGGTCTGGATGCCATCCGCGACGTGATTTACCACATCGAAACTTATGATGTGACCACTATTCGCGCTTCAACACCGATGTATTTAATGTCGCGTAAGATCAAGGCGATGGGCATTAAAATGGTGCTGTCCGGTGAAGGTTCTGATGAAGTGTTTGGCGGTTATCTTTACTTCCATAAAGCGCCCAACGCTAAAGAACTGCATGAAGAGACGGTGCGTAAACTGCTGGCCCTGCATATGTATGACTGCGCGCGCGCCAACAAAGCGATGTCAGCCTGGGGCGTGGAAGCACGCGTTCCGTTCCTCGACAAAAAATTCCTTGATGTGGCGATGCGCATTAACCCGCAGGATAAAATGTGCGGTAACGGCAAAATGGAAAAAAACATCCTGCGTGAATGTTTTGAGTCATACCTGCCCGCAAGCGTGGCCTGGCGGCAGAAAGAGCAGTTCTCCGATGGCGTCGGTTACAGTTGGATCGACACCCTGAAAGAAGTGGCGGCGCAGCAGGTTTCTAATCAGCAACTGGAAACTGCCCGCTTCCGCTTCCCGTACAACACGCCAACCTCAAAAGAAGCGTATCTGTACCGGGAGATCTTTGAAGAACTGTTCCCGCTTCCGAGCGCCGCTGAGTGCGTGCCTGGCGGTCCTTCCGTCGCGTGTTCTTCCGCTAAAGCGATCGAATGGGATGAAGCGTTCAAGAAAATGGACGATCCATCTGGTCGTGCGGTTGGTGTTCACCAGTCGGCATATAAGTAAGAAATGCGAAACAGCCCCGGTGAAATCCGGGGCTGTTTCAGTTATTGAGGTGCTTGTTGATTCTGATATGCAGTAAGGAAATGTTCCGGGTTTGCCACATCACTGTTTGACAACTCATCACTGTAGGCCAGTATTTCATAGATTAATTTCCCACCACTATTGTTGAATTCCGAATTTCATCCTGTACGACAAAAGAATGGCTGTAGGGTGGGGAAAAAACACAAAGTAAACAATAATTGACGAATATAGCGCCACGCTGTTCGCAACCTAACCAAACAGTCACTTTCGAGCAATTTTCCTTGAAAAAGAGGTTGACGCTGCAAGGCTCTATACGCATAATGCGCCCCGCAACGCCGATAAGGTATCGCGAAAAAAAAGATGGCTACGTAGCTCAGTTGGTTAGAGCACATCACTCATAATGATGGGGTCACAGGTTCGAATCCCGTCGTAGCCACCATCTTTTTTTGCGGGAGTGGCGAAATTGGTAGACGCACCAGATTTAGGTTCTGGCGCCGCAAGGTGTGCGAGTTCAAGTCTCGCCTCCCGCACCATTCACCAGAAAGCGTTGTACGGATGGGGTATCGCCAAGCGGTAAGGCACCGGTTTTTGATACCGGCATTCCCTGGTTCGAATCCAGGTACCCCAGCCATAGAAGAAACAATCTGGCTACGTAGCTCAGTTGGTTAGAGCACATCACTCATAATGATGGGGTCACAGGTTCGAATCCCGTCGTAGCCACCAAATTCTGAATGTGTCGAATACGTTCGGCAAATTCAAAAACCAATTTGTTGGGGTATCGCCAAGCGGTAAGGCACCGGATTCTGATTCCGGCATTCCGAGGTTCGAATCCTCGTACCCCAGCCACATTAAAAAAGCTCGCTTCGGCGAGCTTTTTGCTTTTCTGCGTTCATTCAATGTCGAATGCGATGTTGACACGTCTTATCCTTCAATGTCGGATGCGACGCTGCCGCGTCTTATCCGACCTACGGTTGGCACGCATCCGGCAATGTTGTAAGGCTACAACCCTAACGCATATTTCAGCGCCTGACGTTTCAACACGCCAGCACGCTCTGCCGCCATTAACCCGAGATTACGCACAAAACGCAGCGGCGGCAGATTATTACTGAATCCGGCATAAAACAGATCCATACCACTTTGCATAATGAAGTTATCCGCCATGCGCCGCATCTGGTAACGCTTGAGGACAGGATAACTGGCCCACGCTTCACCGTAACTGCGGGCATTCACCAGAACATCAATCAGGGCATCGACATCACGATAACCAAGATTCACCCCCTGCCCCGCCAGCGGATGGATGGTATGCGCGGCATCGCCCACCAGCGCAAGCCCCGGCTGCACATACTGCAACGCATGTCGGCGCGTCAGCGGAAACGCACCAGCGGCAAGCGGTGTAACGTAACCCAGACGCGACGAGAAATGCTTCGCGATTTCCGCCTGGAGTTGCGCCATATTCATATTCTGCAACTGGCGAATACGCGCCGGAGAGTCATACCACACCAGCGATGCCCAGTTATCAAACAACGGCAGAAACGCACGCGGTCCGTCCGGGGTAAATTGCTGCCAGGTGCTGTCGCCGGGATCGTTCTCACACTGTACGCTAATCAACATGCACGACTGCGCATACTGCCAGGCATGAACGCCAATTCCCGCCATCTGCCGCACCTGAGACTTTGCGCCGTCGGCACCAATCACCAGTTTCGCGCGGATCGTTTCACCGCCCTTCAGTTCCAGCTCCTGAAGATCATTATCTCGATGTAATGCAATCAGCGAGCCTGGCACACGTAACGTTACTTTCGGATGCGCTTCCAGCGCCTGCCACAGCGCCTGTTGCAGGACGGTGTTTTCCACCATATAGCCAAGCAACGGTAGCTTAAGTTCAGCGGCGTCAAACACCACATGCGCCGTTTCCCACTCCCACGTTTCCAGTCTGCGGTAAGGATGGCAACGCATAGCCTGTACTGCATCCCAGACCCCTAACCCTTTAAGCAATGATACCGATGCGGCGCTGATCGCCGAGATCCGCACGTCCGGTTGGCTATCAGCGACAAACGGTGCAGGTTCTGCGTGCTCGATCACCGTTACCGAAAATCCGTGCTGTGCCAGCCCCAGCGCCAGCGCGCCGCCGACCATTCCTCCGCCGACAATGGCAATTTCCGTTGGTTGATTTGTCATGGTCAATCATCCTGTTAGCAATATGCTTTAAGTTTACAGGATTTTTACCCCCAAGGGCTGATAACGCTCATACTGGCCACAACGGCAGCAAAGCATTACACTATGCGCCCTGCATTCCTGGCTACTATTTCGCAAGAGCAAGTCGATGACCAAAAAACTCCATATTAAAACCTGGGGCTGTCAGATGAACGAGTACGATTCATCGAAGATGGCCGATCTGCTGGATGCCACCCACGGCTATCAACTGACCGACGTGGCGGAAGAAGCGGATGTGCTGCTGCTGAACACCTGCTCAATCCGCGAGAAGGCTCAGGAAAAAGTCTTCCATCAGTTGGGGCGCTGGAAACTGTTAAAAGAGAAGAATCCAGACCTGATTATCGGCGTCGGTGGCTGCGTGGCATCGCAAGAAGGCGAGCACATTCGCCAGCGCGCCCACTATGTCGATATTATTTTTGGGCCGCAAACGCTGCACCGTCTGCCGGAGATGATCAACTCCGTGCGCGGCGACCGCAGCCCGGTTGTAGATATCAGCTTCCCGGAAATCGAGAAGTTTGACCGTCTACCGGAACCGCGCGCCGAAGGGCCGACCGCGTTTGTCTCCATCATGGAAGGCTGCAATAAATATTGCACCTACTGCGTGGTGCCTTACACCCGTGGTGAAGAGGTAAGCCGTCCGTCTGACGATATTCTGTTTGAGATTGCCCAGCTTGCGGCTCAGGGCGTGCGTGAAGTCAACCTGCTCGGTCAGAACGTGAACGCCTGGCGTGGTGAAAACTACGACGGCTCCACCGGATCGTTTGCCGATCTGCTGCGTCTGGTTGCTGCGATCGACGGGATCGATCGTATTCGCTTTACCACCAGCCATCCGATCGAATTCACCGACGATATCATCGAAGTGTATCGCGACACGCCGGAGCTGGTGAGCTTCCTGCATCTGCCGGTACAGAGCGGTTCCGATCGCATTCTGAACCTGATGGGCCGTACTCATACGGCACTGGAGTACAAAGCGATCATCCGTAAACTGCGTGTGGCGCGTCCAGATATTCAGATCAGTTCTGATTTCATCGTTGGCTTCCCTGGCGAAACCACCGAAGACTTCGAGAAAACGATGAAGCTGATTGCCGACGTCAATTTCGACATGAGCTACAGCTTTATCTTCTCTGCACGTCCGGGTACACCAGCCGCCGATATGGTTGATGATGTTCCGGAAGAAGAGAAGAAGCAGCGTCTGTATATTCTGCAAGAACGTATCAATCAGCAAGCGATGGCATGGAGCCGCCGGATGCTCGGCACCACCCAGCGTATTCTGGTAGAAGGGACTTCGCGTAAGAGCATCATGGAGCTTTCCGGGCGTACCGAAAATAACCGCGTGGTCAACTTCGAGGGCACACCGGATATGATCGGTAAATTCGTCGATGTAGAAATTACCGACGTCTACCCGAACTCTCTGCGCGGTAAAGTGGTGCGTACTGAAGATGAAATGGGCCTGCGCGTGGCAGAAACACCGGAATCGGTGATTGCCCGTACCCGCAAAGAAAACGACCTTGGCGTGGGTTATTATCAGCCGTAATTCTCAGGCCCGCCGTTCCGGTGGGCCTTGTTTTTTCTCTCTTTATCCCCATCTTTATCGCAATGCTTGCGCCTTTTTCCTGTGGCGTGAATAATTTCCTTATAGGCCGGTGAATGTTCAGCTTCCGGCGGCATACAGATAAGAGGAACGGTTTGAACATAGACACTCGCGAAATCACCCTAGAGCCAGCAGACAACGCGCGTCTGTTGAGCCTGTGCGGCCCGTTTGATGACAACATCAAGCAGCTCGAACGCCGTCTCGGCATCGAGATCAATCGCCGCGACAACCACTTTAAACTGACCGGCCGTCCGATTTGCGTCACCGCTGCGGCAGACATTCTGCGTAGCCTGTATGTCGATACAGCCCCGATGCGCGGTCAGATTCAGGATATCGAACCGGAACAGATCCACCTTACGATTAAAGAAGCGCGAGTACTGGAGCAAAGTGCGGAGAGCGTGCCGGAGTACGGCAAAGCGGTCAATATCAAAACCAAACGCGGCGTAATTAAGCCGCGCACGCCAAACCAGGCGCAGTACATCGCCAATATTCTCGACCATGACATTACCTTCGGCGTTGGCCCGGCGGGTACGGGTAAAACCTACCTGGCAGTGGCTGCGGCAGTTGATGCCCTGGAGCGTCAGGAGATTCGCCGTATTCTGCTGACTCGTCCGGCGGTCGAAGCCGGTGAGAAACTGGGCTTCCTGCCTGGCGATTTAAGCCAGAAAGTAGACCCGTATCTGCGCCCACTGTACGACGCGCTGTTTGAAATGCTGGGCTTTGAGAAAGTTGAGAAACTGATTGAGCGCAACGTTATTGAAGTCGCGCCGCTGGCCTATATGCGTGGTCGTACGCTGAACGACGCGTTTATCATTCTCGATGAGAGCCAGAACACCACCATCGAACAGATGAAGATGTTCCTGACCCGTATCGGTTTTAACTCAAAAGCGGTTATCACCGGCGACGTCACACAGATCGACCTGCCGCGTAATACTAAATCAGGCTTACGTCACGCCATCGAAGTACTGGCCGATGTCGAAGAGATCAGCTTTAACTTCTTCCACAGCGAAGACGTGGTTCGTCACCCTGTGGTGGCGCGTATCGTTAACGCCTATGAAGCCTGGGAAGAAGCCGAACAAAAACGAAAAGCAGCGCTGGCGGCAGAACGCAAACGCGAAGAACAGGAACAAAAATGAGTCAGGTGATCCTCGATTTACAACTGGCATGTGAAGATAATTCCGGGTTACCGGAAGAGAGCCAGTTTCAAACATGGCTGAATGCGGTGATCCCACAGTTTCAGGAAGAATCGGAAGTGACTATTCGCGTGGTCGATACCGCCGAAAGCCACAGTCTGAATCTGACCTATCGCGGTAAGGATAAGCCGACCAACGTGCTCTCCTTCCCGTTTGAAGTGCCGCCTGGCATGGAAATGTCGCTACTGGGCGATCTGGTTATCTGCCGTCAGGTGGTTGAGAAGGAAGCTCAGGAGCAAGGCAAACCACTGGAGGCGCACTGGGCGCATATGGTGGTGCACGGCAGTCTGCATTTGTTAGGTTACGATCACATCGAAGATGACGAAGCAGAAGAAATGGAAGCCCTCGAAACAGAGATTATGCTTGCTCTGGGCTATGAGGATCCGTACATTGCCGAGAAAGAATAATTTGCCAGGCATTTGACTGGCAGACGTCCCCGCCGTTGGTGATTAACGACGGCGTTTTGATTAACTAACATGAGAACCCATACGACGCCATGAGCGACGACAATTCACACAGTAGTGACACGATAAGCAACAAGAAGGGATTTTTCTCCCTGTTACTCAGCCAACTTTTCCACGGTGAACCGAAAAACCGTGACGAACTGCTGGCGCTGATCCGTGATTCCGGGCAGAACGACCTTATCGACGAAGATACGCGCGATATGCTCGAAGGGGTGATGGACATCGCAGACCAACGCGTTCGCGACATCATGATCCCCCGCTCCCAGATGATTACCCTGAAACGCAACCAGACGCTGGACGAATGCCTTGATGTCATCATCGAGTCCGCCCACTCACGTTTCCCGGTGATTAGCGAAGACAAAGATCACATTGAAGGGATTCTGATGGCAAAAGACTTGCTGCCGTTTATGCGCAGCGATGCTGAAGCCTTCAGCATGGACAAAGTGTTACGTCAGGCGGTTGTCGTTCCTGAAAGTAAGCGCGTAGACCGGATGCTGAAAGAGTTTCGCTCTCAGCGTTACCACATGGCGATCGTCATTGACGAATTCGGTGGGGTTTCCGGTCTGGTGACCATTGAAGACATCCTGGAACTGATTGTTGGTGAGATTGAAGACGAATATGACGAAGAAGATGATATCGACTTCCGTCAGCTGAGTCGTCATACCTGGACCGTGCGCGCACTGGCTTCCATTGAAGACTTCAACGAAGCGTTCGGCACCCACTTTAGCGATGAAGAAGTCGACACTATCGGTGGTCTGGTGATGCAGGCGTTTGGGCATCTTCCGGCGCGTGGCGAAACTATCGACATCGACGGTTACCAGTTCAAAGTGGCGATGGCCGACAGTCGACGTATTATTCAGGTTCATGTCAAAATCCCGGATGACTCACCCCAGCCGAAGCTGGATGAATAAAACCGAAACTGGATAGATAACTACATGGCTTTTGCCTCATTAATTGAACGCCAGCGCATTCGCCTGCTGCTGGCGTTATTATTCGGTGCCTGCGGAACGCTGGCCTTCTCTCCTTACGACGTCTGGCCTGCGGCGATTATTTCGTTGATGGGGCTTCAGGCGTTGACCTTTAACCGCCGTCCACTCCAGTCTGCCGCTATTGGCTTTTGCTGGGGATTTGGCCTCTTTGGCAGCGGTATTAACTGGGTCTATGTCAGCATCGCGACCTTTGGCGGAATGCCTGGCCCGGTTAACATCTTCCTGGTGGTGCTGCTGGCGGCGTATTTGTCGCTGTATACCGGACTGTTTGCTGGCGTGCTGTCGCGTCTGTGGCCGAAAACCACCTGGCTGCGCGTGGCGATTGCCGCCCCTGCTCTCTGGCAAGTGACCGAGTTTCTGCGCGGTTGGGTACTGACAGGCTTCCCGTGGTTACAGTTCGGCTATAGCCAGATTGATGGCCCGTTAAAAGGGCTGGCACCGATAATGGGCGTGGAAGCCATTAACTTCCTGCTGATGATGGTTAGTGGCCTGCTGGCACTGGCGTTGGTCAAACGCAACTGGCGTCCGCTGGTGGTGGCCGTCGTGCTGTTTGCCCTACCCTTCCCGCTGCGTTACATCCAATGGTTTACCCCGCAACCGGAGAAAACCATTCAGGTTTCGATGGTTCAGGGCGATATTCCGCAATCACTGAAATGGGATGGAGATCAGCTTCTTAATACGCTGAAGATTTACTACAACGCAACGGCTCCGCTGATGGGCAAATCATCGTTGATTATCTGGCCGGAGTCGGCGATAACCGATCTGGAAATTAATCAGCAACCGTTCCTCAAAGCACTGGACGGTGAGTTGCGCGATAAAGGTAGCTCGCTGGTAACCGGGATTGTCGACGCGCGTCTCAATAAGCAGAACCGCTACGATACCTACAACACCATCATCACACTGGGTAAAGGTGCACCGTACAGCTACGAATCAGCCGATCGCTATAACAAAAACCATCTGGTGCCGTTTGGCGAGTTTGTCCCGCTGGAGTCGATTCTGCGTCCGTTAGCACCGTTCTTTGATCTGCCGATGTCGTCGTTCAGCCGTGGGCCATATATCCAGCCGCCGCTGTCAGTAAATGGTATTGAGCTTACTGCGGCTATTTGCTACGAGATCATTCTCGGCGAGCAAGTGCGCGATAACTTCCGCCCGGATACCGACTATCTGCTGACTATCTCCAACGATGCGTGGTTTGGTAAATCTATTGGTCCATGGCAACACTTCCAGATGGCGCGAATGCGTGCGCTGGAGCTGGCGCGCCCACTGTTGCGCAGCACCAACAACGGCATTACGGCGGTGATTGGCCCGCAGGGTGAGATTCAGGCGATGATCCCGCAGTTCACCCGCGAGGTGTTAACCACTAATGTGACACCGACCACCGGACTCACACCGTATGCACGTACCGGCAACTGGCCACTGTGGGTGCTGACGGCACTGTTTGGTTTTGCCGCTGTGTTGATGAGTCTGCGAGCACGTAAACGTTGATGTGCCTGATGTATCCTGCATGAGCAAAACGTACTTTCTCATTGAGCTTTGGGGCATGGTTATCATGCCCCTTTTTCTTACGGTTCAGGGATACAAGCCACATTGCCATATTGGGGATGACGAATAATTGCCTGCGGATCAAGCGAGCGCGTCCTGTCCATTTGGATCAACCCGTTCTTCGCCATGACAAATATTTTTCTACCATCCGCTGAAAAACGAAGGTGATTAACGTAGCTGGCAGGATAAACGCCAATAATCTGCCCGGCATTAATATTGAGCAGGATGACATAACCTTGCAGGCCATATGACACCAACGCTAAATATTGACCGTCCGGGCTAATACCCTCAACGGAATAAACGCTCCTGCTACACCATTGCGTCATAATGCTGGCTTGTTGATCCCCTACGCTTATACGTGAAATCCCCTGACTATCTGCAAAAATAACCTCGCCGTTTTCAGGTCGAAAACGCATCGCCGATATCGTTCCACGCGCATCACCTGCGGGAAAGTCTTCTTTCTGATGCGTGATGGTATTGATCCGCACGATGTTACCTCTGCCTGCTCCCGGAACCAGTAATGTTCTTTCATCCGGGGAAAGTGCCATAACCCAGGCGCCTGGTTTACCGCTCGTCCCCGCCCCGTCGTATTTCTCCAGCGGGATATCCGCCACATGCTGATAAGTCACCAGATCAATCGCTGACACACTATTACTGGTGCGATTCATCACCCAGGCTTTTGTGCCATCACGCGAGAGGATAAGGCTGTCAGGATGTGCACCGGTGGTAATCGACTGAATAATCTCCCCTGTCGCCACGTTAATGACCGATAACGCATTCGCTTCAAATGAAGTCGCATAAATCAACTTTTCATCCGGGCTTAATGTCAGCGATCTGACGCCCTGATCTTTACAGCCACCACAATGTTTGACTGACTTTTCTTTCGCTATGGGCGCTGTAAAGGTATGCAGGATTTTCTTTTGTCCGAGGTCGAAAACAACAATGCTGTTCGTGTTTTCAATTGCGGCATACAACATATTACCATCCCGACTGATCGCCATATCATGGATATCGGCAATCTCAGCGAGCAAATCACCACTGGCCTGTTCACGACTTACCGGAGCGGATAATGTTTCCCTGAGGGCGTTGCGTTCCTCCGCTAACTGCTGCTTTTTTTGCCGTCGCTCTTGTTCAATCTCCTGTGGATAAAACGCTTCACGCAGGCTTTGCCTGACTTGTAAAACTGACTCATCCATCTGCTGCTGCGCAAGCCAGATAGCCCCGGTCAGAAGAAGACTGCCCGCAACAATAATCCCGCCTTCCGTAACGAGTCGGTTTTGCCCAGATAAACGCGCGCTCAGCCAACCCAACGCGCCACCCGCAATCAGGCCGCCAATGTGACAAGCATTATCTATTCCTGTTTGCCGGGCACCATACAACAGTGTCAGCGCCACCATACCCAACAGAGAAAATACTCGCCGCTGGTTTTTATGGTATGTGCCCGCACCTGAAGCAAGCTGTGTTGCTATCGCAGCGCCAGCTATTCCCATAATTGCCCCGGATGCCCCAACGCTGATGACTATCTGATCACTATCGCGTAACGCATAACAGGCGCTGATGAGCCCACCAAAGACGCCGGAGAATAACCAGGTAATCAGGAGTCGCCATTTCCCCAGAATCTGTTCCGCCACACCTCCCACGACCAGGAATGCAAACATATTCATCAGCAGATGAGAAACACTACTGTGCAGAAAGATACTGCTCAATAAGCGCCAGGGTTCACCCGACAAAGTAAGAGGCGCAACGTTTGCGCCGAGATGGATAAGTGCGGATTGATCGACCTCTTCATAACTCATCCATTGTGCGAGATAACAAAATATCCCAATACAGAGTGCAAAAAGGATAAGGGTTATTGCGGGTAATTGAACATTTAACGGCTTAACCGAAGATGCAGACATAAGGTGTTTCTTCCTTGAAAAGACAGGTAAAAAGCATTTTTCCCGTGTGCAGTTATCATCCCGGCAAACGTCCCATGCCGAAAAGATAATTCTGTCCGAAATATGACTTTTTCAGCCTGAAATTACAATCGTAATTAATTTGCCCCTAAGTATTTTTTGGCATGTAAGTTGCTTTATTTACTGTGTAAGCGATGAAATCAGCCGCGACGCAACCAGGTTGCACCACCACAAATCAGCGGTAGCACCAAAAAGGTGCGGTTTAAGAATTTTGCTTCGGAATGGTGCGGCGCATCTCGCAAAAACAAACAATAAAACAGCAATATCTTTACATTTAGCCAAACTAAATGTTACCTAACAGGCACAACACTGCACAATAAGGTTGCAGACGATAACAACACAAACACTCACAACGGGTATCCATGCGTTCTTAACGCAGAAGATAAAGGAGTTGGATATGCAATTACGTAAACCTGCCACAGCAATCCTCGCCCTGGCGCTTTCCGCAGGACTGGCACAGGCAGATGACGCCGCCCCGGCAGCAGGCAGTACGCTGGACAAAATCGCCAAAAACGGTGTGATTGTCGTCGGTCACCGTGAATCTTCAGTACCTTTCTCTTATTACGACAATCAGCAAAAAGTGGTGGGTTACTCGCAGGATTACTCCAACGCCATTGTTGAAGCAGTGAAAAAGAAACTCAACAAACCGGACTTGCAGGTAAAACTGATTCCGATTACCTCACAAAACCGTATTCCACTGCTGCAAAACGGCACTTTCGATTTTGAATGTGGTTCTACCACCAACAACGTCGAACGCCAAAAACAGGCGGCTTTCTCTGATACTATTTTCGTGGTCGGTACGCGCCTGCTGACCAAAAAGGGCGGCGATATCAAAGATTTTGCCGACCTGAAAGACAAAGCCGTAGTCGTCACTTCCGGCACTACCTCTGAAGTTTTGCTCAACAAACTGAATGAAGAGCAAAAAATGAATATGCGCATCATCAGCGCCAAAGATCACGGTGACTCTTTCCGCACCCTGGAAAGCGGTCGTGCCGTTGCCTTTATGATGGATGATGCCCTGCTGGCCGGTGAACGTGCGAAAGCGAAGAAACCAGACAACTGGGATATCGTCGGCAAGCCGCAGTCTCAGGAAGCCTACGGTTGCATGTTGCGTAAAGATGATCCGCAGTTCAAAAAGCTGATGGATGACACTATCGCTCAGGTGCAGACTTCCGGTGAAGCGGAAAAATGGTTTGATAAATGGTTCAAAAATCCAATTCCGCCGAAAAACCTGAACATGAATTTCGAACTGTCAGACGAAATGAAAGCACTGTTCAAAGAACCGAATGACAAAGCACTGAACTAATTACAAGAACCAGGGGCGGAAATTCCAGCCCTCTCGATTGTTACGTAGCACGGACAGACTATACGCCTGATGGTCGTTCCCCATCGGGCCTGAAAACCGCAATACGCTGGGTAACAATCTTCGAGGGTAGCAGTTAACGCTGCTACCCTCTTTTTTCTGGAGTAGATTTATGTCTATAGACTGGAACTGGGGTATTTTTTTACAACAAGCCCCGTTCGGCAACACCACCTATCTTGGTTGGATCTGGAGTGGTTTTCAGGTGACGATCGCTTTGTCGATCTGCGCCTGGATTATCGCTTTCCTCGTCGGTTCATTTTTCGGCATTTTACGTACCGTTCCAAACCGTTTTCTCTCCGGTCTGGGTACGTTGTATGTCGAACTGTTCCGCAACGTGCCGTTTATTGTGCAATTCTTTACCTGGTATCTGGTGATCCCGGAGCTGTTGCCGGAGAAAATCGGCATGTGGTTTAAGGCCGAGCTGGATCCCAATATTCAGTTTTTCCTTTCATCCATGCTCTGCCTGGGGCTGTTTACCGCCGCCCGTGTTTGCGAACAGGTACGCGCCGCCATTCAGTCGTTGCCGCGTGGGCAAAAAAATGCCGCGCTGGCGATGGGCCTGACGCTACCGCAGGCTTATCGATACGTACTGCTGCCTAATGCTTATCGCGTTATCGTCCCGCCGATGACTTCCGAGATGATGAACCTGGTGAAAAACTCCGCCATCGCCTCGACTATTGGTCTGGTGGATATGGCGGCGCAGGCGGGTAAATTGCTTGATTACTCAGCCCACGCCAGGGAGTCGTTTACCGCTATTACGCTGGCGTATGTGTTGATTAACGCGATTATCATGCTGGTAATGACGCTGGTTGAACGTAAAGTTCGCCTGCCTGGCAACATGGGGGGCAAATAATGTACGAGTTTGACTGGAGTTCCATTGTCCCTTCCCTGCCATATTAGCTCGACGGGCTGGTGATCACGCTGAAAATCACCGTCACGGCAGTCGTGATTGGTATTTTGTGGGGCACCATGCTGGCGGTGATGCGCTTGTCCAGCTTTGCGCCCGTAGCGTGGTTTGCCAAAGCCTACGTTAACGTATTCCGCTCGATTCCTTTAGTTATGGTTTTGCTGTGGTTTTACCTGATCGTGCCAGGTTTTCTGCAAAACGTGCTGGGATTATCACCAAAAAATGATATCCGTTTAATTTCGGCGATGGTGGCGTTTTCGATGTTTGAAGCGGCCTACTATTCAGAGATTATCCGTGCTGGTATTCAAAGTATTTCTCGTGGTCAGTCGAGCGCCGCGCTGGCGTTGGGAATGACTCACTGGCAGTCGATGAAACTGATTATTCTGCCGCAGGCGTTCCGCGCGATGGTGCCGCTTCTGCTCACTCAGGGCATCGTACTGTTCCAGGATACCTCACTGGTGTATGTGTTATCTCTGGCCGATTTCTTCCGTACCGCCTCAACCATTGGTGAGCGTGATGGTACGCAGGTTGAGATGATCCTGTTTGCCGGATTTGTTTATTTCGTTATTAGTCTTAGCGCGTCGTTGTTGGTCAGCTACTTGAAAAGAAGGACAGCATAATGATTACCCTGAAAAATGTTTCAAAATGGTATGGTCACTTTCAGGTGCTGACCGACTGCTCAACCGAAGTGAAAAAAGGCGAAGTGGTGGTGGTTTGCGGCCCGTCTGGTTCCGGCAAATCAACGCTGATTAAAACCGTCAACGGCCTCGAACCAGTGCAGCAAGGTGAAATCACCGTCGATGGTATCGTGGTTAATGACAAGAAAACCGATCTGGCAAAGCTGCGTTCCCGCGTCGGGATGGTGTTCCAGCATTTTGAGTTGTTCCCCCATTTGTCGATTATTGAAAACCTGACTCTGGCGCAGGTGAAAGTGCTTAAACGCGATAAAGCGCCCGCTCGTGAAAAAGCATTGAAATTGCTGGAGCGCGTGGGACTTTCCGCACATGCCAATAAATTTCCGGCGCAGCTTTCCGGCGGTCAGCAGCAGCGTGTGGCAATCGCTCGCGCGTTGTGTATGGATCCTATTGCGATGCTGTTCGACGAACCGACATCGGCGCTGGATCCGGAGATGATCAACGAAGTGCTGGACGTGATGGTGGAACTGGCGAACGAAGGAATGACCATGATGGTGGTGACCCACGAAATGGGCTTTGCCCGCAAAGTGGCGAATCGGGTGATCTTTATGGACGAGGGTAAAATTGTCGAAGACTCGCCGAAAGACGCTTTCTTCGATGATCCGAAATCGGACCGCGCGAAAGACTTCCTCGCGAAAATCCTGCATTAATCACTCTGGCGCGCATACCCAAGTGCGCGCCATCTCACGCTTTATCGTTTCGCCCCTCGTATCTGTTACATCCTGGCGTTACCCTTGTCGCAAAGAAGCACACAACAAGGAGCAACAATGGCACTGCCAATTCTGTTAGATTGCGACCCAGGTCATGACGACGCTATCGCAATAGTTCTCGCCCTCGCCTCACCAGAGCTTGATGTCAAAGCAATTACGTCTTCCGCCGGAAACCAGACACCAGAAAAAACCTTACGCAATGTTCTGCGTATGCTGACCTTGCTTAATCGCACCGATATTCCGGTAGCAGGCGGCGCGGTAAAACCGTTAATGCGTGAGTTGATTATCGCGGACAATGTGCACGGCGAAAGCGGTCTGGATGGCCCGGCATTACCGGAACCGACGTTCGCACCGCAAAACTGTACGGCGGTAGAGCTGATGGCGAAAACGCTGCGCGAAAGTGCGGAACCTGTCACGATTGTGTCTACCGGACCGCAAACTAACGTTGCCTTGCTGCTCAATAGCCATCCGGAACTGCATAGCAAAATTGCCCGTATCGTGATTATGGGCGGCGCAATGGGGCTTGGTAACTGGACGCCTGCGGCTGAATTTAATATTTACGTTGACCCGGAAGCGGCAGAAATTGTCTTCCAGTCAGGGATCCCAGTGGTGATGGCCGGTCTGGATGTTACTCATAAAGCGCAAATCCACATTGAAGACACCGAGCGTTTCCGCGCGATTGGCAACCCTGTTTCAACCATTGTTGCCGAACTGCTGGATTTCTTCCTCGAATATCATAAAGACGAAAAATGGGGCTTTGTCGGTGCACCGCTGCATGACCCATGCACCATCGCCTGGCTGTTGAAACCCGAGTTGTTTACCACTGTTGAGCGCTGGGTTGGCGTGGAAACACAGGGGAAATATACCCAGGGTATGACGGTTGTTGATTATTATTATCTGACTGGCAATAAACCGAATGCCACTGTAATGGTCGATGTTGATCGTCAGGGCTTTGTTGATTTACTGGCTGATCGTCTGAAATTTTACGCTTAACACACGTCATTGATTAAGATCACCACGCGTTACCTGGGTGGTCTTAATCTGTTTATCTCTTTTTCTTTCAAGATATAAATGCAATGGATAATGCAGAACTCACCATTGGTATCGATCTCGGCACTACCAATAGTTTAATTGCCGTCTGGAAAGACGGTGCCGCGCAATTAATTCCAAATAAGTTCGGTGAATATTTAACACCATCCATAATTAGCATGGATGAAAATAATCATATTTTAGTCGGAAAACCGGCTGTATCACGGCGTACTTCGCATCCGGATAAAACGGCAGCGTTATTTAAACGCGCAATGGGCAGTAATACCAACTGGCGGTTAGGCAGCGACACATTTAACGCGCCAGAACTGTCCTCTTTGGTATTACGCTCATTAAAAGAAGATGCCGAAGAATTTCTGCAACGTCCGATTAAAGATGTGGTGATCTCCGTTCCGGCTTATTTCAGCGATGAACAACGCAAGCATACCCGTTTAGCTGCGGAGTTAGCCGGGTTAAATGCGGTACGCTTAATTAATGAACCCACAGCAGCTGCGATGGCATATGGCCTGCATACGCAACAAAATACCCGCTCGCTGGTTTTTGATCTCGGTGGCGGCACGTTTGACGTTACGGTGCTTGAGTACGCCACGCCGGTGATTGAAGTTCACGCCTCCGCTGGCGATAGCTTCCTCGGTGGCGAAGATTTTACCCATATGCTGGTCGATGAGGTTTTAAAACGCGCGGAAGTTGCCAGGACCACGCTTAACGAGAGTGAACTGGCAGCCTTGTACGCCTGTGTGGAAGCGGCAAAATGTAGCAATCAATCGCCATTGCACATTCGCTGGCAGTATCAGGAAGAAACGCGGGAATGCGAATTTTACGAGAACGAACTGGAAGATTTGTGGTTGCCGCTGCTCAATCGCTTGCGAGTGCCGATTGAACAGGCGTTGCGCGATGCGCGTCTGAAGCCGAGTCAAATCGACAGTCTGGTGCTGGTTGGCGGCGCGTCACAAATGCCGCTGGTGCAGCGAATCGCCGTGCGTCTGTTTGGCAAATTACCGTATCAAAGTTACGATCCGAGCACCATTGTCGCGCTGGGCGCAGCAATCCAGGCCGCCTGCCGCTTACGCAGTGAAGATATTGAAGAGGTAATCCTCACTGATATTTGCCCTTACTCGTTGGGCGTTGAAGTTAACCGCCAGGGCGTTTCCGGCATTTTCTCGCCGATTATTGAACGAAACACCACAGTACCGGTGTCGCGTGTAGAAACTTACTCGACCATGCACCCGGAGCAGGATTCAATTACGGTTAACGTCTATCAGGGAGAAAACCACAAAGTTAAAAATAACATTCTGGTTGAATCCTTCGATGTGCCGTTGAAGAAAACCGGGGCTTATCAGTCGATTGATATTCGCTTTAGTTATGATATCAACGGGTTGCTTGAAGTTGACGTGCTTCTGAAAGACGGCAGCGTTAAGTCCAGAGTGATTAACCACAGCCCGGTAACATTGAGCGCGCAGCAGATTGAAGAGAGTCGGACGCGGTTATCCGCATTGAAAATTTATCCGCGCGATATGCTCATCAATCGCACCTTTAAAGCCAAACTGGAAGAGTTGTGGGCGCGAGCGCTGGGTGACGAGCGAGAAGAGATTGGCCGGGTGATCACCGATTTTGATGCGGCGCTACAGTCAAACGACATGGCCCGCGTGGATGAAGTTCGGCGGCGGGCGAGCGATTATTTAGCCATTGAGATCCCATTAACACGGCTGCCGGATGCGGCGTAAACGCTGCATCCGGCATCGGCGCAAAAAACACATCGTCAACTAAACAACATCGCGATTTTGCCGAGAGCATAACCTATCACCAGCACCGTTAAACTGATTTTGATAATGCTGGTAATGCTCTGTGGTTTTTCATCCTCATCATTTTTTTCTTCATGGTTTTCAGGTGTTGGCTCATCGACATCTTCATCCTCCGGCTCGAGTTTCACTTTCGTCAACAGCATCCGGGTGATAATGGCCTCTAATGGATGAGCATCTCCGCCTTCCAGCCTTGTATTAAGACGGGCCAGCATCTCTTGTTTCGGAAACGCTTCAAGCACTACCTGTTCCGCTACCCGATACAAATCCAGTAACGGTGAATCTTGCTCTGTCTCGCTACCGACTCTCGATTTCCACCACGCCCATGCTTTGCGTTTGAAGAATAACGACTCAATAAACGATTGACCTAACGGCGATAATTTTCCGCTATGTAAAATCTCCGCCCATAACAGCCGCGTCCGGGCGCTCTCACCAGGAACATATTTCAATGGTTTACCTTGCGCATCTACCATGCTCTGCGCTTCGATAACCATCACTAATAACGCGAAATAATCTGGGCAATGACGCTTACTCCACTGCAACAACAAATTATCAGCTTGTGTAGATGGGTAACTTTCCCGGTACGCGCAGAGATCGGCAAGCAGGCTTTCCCCCTCGCCGCAGTACAACCTTTGAGCACACAAGTAATATCGGGCATCTTCGCTTTCTGGTTCTTCCATTTGCCACTGTTTGGCTACAGGAATGAGTTCCGCCATACCTGTTTGCACCGAGCTGTACCAGCGCAACAGTTTGCGATGTAACTTTGCATCATCAGGAATGAACCACGGACCTTCCATCGCCAAAAACGCAGTGACATAGTCAGGATGGTAACGGCAGCAACGTTCCAGCGCGAAGTAATACTCAACAGTCTGGTTCTGCAACGCAACGGGATATTCCAGAAGGCTAAGGAAATCGAAACAATCACCAGCCTGAATGGCCTCAAGAAAAGCCTCCCTTTCTTCCTCATCCATTCCTTCGCTGTCATTAAACGAATGCCAGTTCAAACGCTCTGCCAGCAAAGAAGCACAATTCAATGAACGATATCGCGCTTCTATAGCGATTGCACACAGCGGCCAGCGTAATTGATCGACATCCTCCATGTTCCAGGTATTTAATTGCTGAATAAATTTCTGCTAGGCGGAGGGATGAAAACGATCACTTTCTGAATCCAGTAATGTCCTGAATGCACGCAGTATTTCATGTTCAGCGGCGGCATCTTTTTCTTCATCATCTGCTTCCTCGACAGGATTTACCGCCAGTCGCAGCGCCTCTTCATAGGCCTGGCGTAATGCTTTAACCCCCTGCGGATCGGTTTCGGGATGACATAACGGTAAGCGAGCAAGATAAGCCTGGCGGATAATGTCTATTTGCGTCGTGCTTTCAATTTCGAGGATTTGCCAACATGTTTTCATAGGTCGCTCACATCCTTAAGCGTTACCGGGCATTCAGGCTGGACAGTTAATGGTTGCCAGGGAAGCGTGGCATAGAAACGATCGCTTCCCGCTGCCAGCTCTTCGAACATCCGACTCCCGGCGCTATCGTATTTGTACAGGGTTAGCGCCTCGCGTAGCGAAGTGTTGTCTTCGCACTGAGAAGATTGCCAGTAGAGACGCCCTAACGAATAGGCAGAAAAATAGTGCATCCAGCCGTGATAGTAATGGTGAGCTCGTACATAGACGCGCGATTGCAGCCATAAACTCTCTTCTTCCGTCAGCCACTTGTTGAGCACACCGACCCGTGACAGAACCCCCATTCGAACATAATCCCAGGCTTTGATTCCCCCTGAAGTGGCACACTGAATTTGGCCACCTGAACAGAGGTGATATGCTCACCTCAGAACAACACAGGTGCTCCAATGAAAAAAAGAAATTTTAGCGCAGAGTTTAAACGCGAATCCGCTCAACTGGTTGTTGACCAGAAATACACGGTGGCAGATGCCGCCAAAGCTATGGATGTT
>NZ_MECT01000592.1:0-14391 GCF_001722145.1 Shigella sp. FC1544 | reverse complement strand
CCTCCGTGGTGGAAATACCGGGGTGTAGCAACAGCTCACCCATGCGGCTCTGACAACGATGTTAACCCGCGTTAAATATCCCACGTTGGCCAGCATCTGTCTCACGGAAAGTCATACTGCCTTACCGCTCATCACGCAGTTGTTTGACCCATCTTGTCATTGTGGAAAGGCCAACATCCATAGCTTTGGCGGCATCTGCCACCGTGTATTTCTGGTCAACAACCAGTTGAGCGGATTCGCGTTTAAACTCTGCGCTAAAATTTCTTTTTTTTCATTGGAGCACCTGTGTTGTTCTGAGGTGAGCATATCACCTCTGTTCAGGTGGCCAAATTCAGTGTGCCACTTCAGGTGTTGCTGAACCGTGTTGATACATCAACTGCACCTGATATTGAGTGGCCGACTTCACCTGCAGAGTAATCAACGGCGCAGGGATGATATTTTGTGCGTGAAGTGCCTCCCCGACCATTCAGATAGTCGGGGAGGGGTATTGGGGTTATACGCAATCAGTTTTAGTTAAAGACCGAAGCTCTCGAAAAATCTTTCTCCAAAACCAGAATGGAATTGATTGATTTTGATAGGATCTATAACGCCGTTACCTTAAACGGCAAAACCACTCAAAAACAAACTTAATGCATTGAATATAAATGATTAATCATCTAATTCGCTCACCTTCTTATTCAGCAAACGAGAAGCGCGCCAGTAAACCAGCAACATCAGGCCCATTACGATAGTCAGCGTAATGCTGGTGGCTGCACCAAACGGCCAGTCACGAATATTGAGGAACTGTACCTTGATGACGTTACCGATCAGCAGGTTTTTCGCACCGCCCATCAGGTCGGACACATAGAACAGGCCCATCGCTGGCAGCATCACCAGCAGACATCCGGCAATAATCCCCGGCATCGTCAGTGGAATAATGATGCGGATAAAAGTCTGTAACTTGCTGGCACCGAGATCGCGCGCCGCCTCAAGCAACGGCTTATCCAGTTTTTCGATACTGGAGTACAGCGGCATCACCATAAACGGCAGCAGAATGTAAACCAGACCGATAATCACCGCACTGGGCGTGAACATGATACGGATTGGTGTGTCGATAACGCCCAGCCAGAGCAAAAACTCGTTGAGATAGCCTTTGGTGCTGAGGAAAATTTTCAGCCCGTAGATACGAATCAATGAGTTGGTCCAGAACGGAACAATCAGCAGAAACAGCAGCAGCGGACGCACCTTGTGTGGCAGCTTCGCCAGAAACCAGGCAAATGGATAGCCCAGCACCAGGCAGGCGAGGGTGGCGATCAGCGCCATATTCAGCGAGTGCAATAGCACTTCAAAATAGAGCGGATCGAGCAGACGCGTGTAGTTATCCAGCGTAAAGACCATTTTGACGAAACTGGCGTCGTCGCGGGTCAAAAAGCTGGTGCCAATGATCATCAGGTTGGGCAGAAAGACAAACAACACAAGCCAACCGACAATAGTGACAATCACTACATTCTGGAACTTACTTGTGTTCTTCATCAGCCAGTACGACCTCCCAGCTTTCTACCCAATTAATGGCCATTTTTTGGTCGAGAGAGTGGTCAAAGTCAGGATCGTCTTCATTGAAGAATTCGCTGACCATCACCATCTTGCCATTTTCCAGTTCAACAACCGACTCCAGCGTCATGCCTTTGTAGTTACGCTCACGAACGTAACCAATCAGCCCTTCAGCGTGGTTGTCGTCGTTAATCTCTTCAACACGTAAGTCTTCCGGGCGCAGCAGAACATGCAGTTTTTGCCCCGGTTCAACGGCGAAGTTAACGTAGATATTACATTCGCGGCCTTCAACGTTGGCGCGTACGCGCTGCTCGTCGAGTCGCTCGATCACCGTGGCGTTAAACATATTAATTTCGCCAATGAAGCCGGCAACAAACAGGTTTTTCGGCTCTTCGTAGATTTCACGCGGCGTGCCGTCTTGCTCAATGCGACCCTCGCGCATCACCACAATCCTGTCTGACATGGTGAGTGCTTCTTCCTGGTCGTGAGTCACGAAGACGAATGTAATGCCAAGCTTACGCTGTAACGCTTTCAGCTCGTTCTGCATTTGCTTACGCAGTTTGTAATCCAGCGCTGAGAGCGACTCATCCAGCAACAACAGACGAGGCTTGTTAACCACCGCGCGAGCAATGGCGACGCGTTGCTGTTGACCACCAGAGAGCTGATGCGGTTTACGTTGAGCGAAGGTTTCCAGTTGCACCATCCGCAGGGCTTCCATCACGCGGGGCGTAATTTCAGCAGCGGGGGTTTTTTGCATGCGCAACCCAAAGGCCACATTTTCGAACACGGTCATGTGGGGGAAAAGTGCGTAGCTTTGGAAAACAGTGTTCACATAGCGGTTTTCCGCCGGAACGTGGGTGATGTCCTCGTTATCCAGCATGATGCGTCCGGAATCAACAGTTTCCAGACCTGCAATCAGGCGAAGAACGGTTGTTTTACCGCAGCCAGAAGGGCCAAGCAGCGTGAGGAACTCGCCATTGTTGATAGTCAGATCCAGCTGGGGAATGACCTCTTTACCATCAAAGCATTTGCGAATTCCCGCCAATTGCACCAGCGGTGAAAGCGAACTCGGTTGTTTATTCAATTTTTTACTCTGTCCCATGTAAACGCAACGGATGGCTTACCGATGCGGGGTTTGTGGTTAACCACCTTGGTGACTCTTAATGAGGGCTGTAATTCTACGGCAAACCGCTTGAATCGCCAATCTTTGTTGTGAATTACTGGCTTAGCTTTATATTCATTAAGGTAATGCTGATAAATATTCCCGCTTGCAGGGGTAAAAGTGACCTGACGCAATATTTGTCTTTTCTTGCTTCTTAATAATGTTGTCACAAAAAGTGAGGGTGACTACATGGATAAACTACTTGAGCGATTTTTGAACTACGTGTCTCTGGATACCCAATCAAAAGCAGGGGTGAGACAGGTTCCCAGCACGGAAGGCCAATGGAAGTTATTGCATCTGCTGAAAGAGCAGCTCGAAGAAATGGGGCTTATCAATGTGACCTTAAGTGAGAAGGGCACTTTGATGGCGACGTTACCGGCTAACGTCCCTGGCGATATCCCGGCGATTGGCTTTATTTCTCATGTGGATACCTCACCGGATTGCAGCGGCAAAAATGTTAATCCGCAAATTGTTGAAAACTATCGCGGTGGCGATATTGCGCTGGGTATCGGCGATGAAGTTTTATCACCGGTTATGTTCCCGGTGCTGCATCAGCTACTGGGTCAGACGTTGATTACCACCGATGGTAAAACCTTGTTAGGTGCCGATGACAAAGCAGGTATTGCAGAAATCATGACCGCGCTGGCGGTATTGCAACAGAAAAACATTCCGCATGGTGATATTCGCGTCGCCTTTACCCCGGATGAAGAAGTGGGCAAAGGGGCGAAACATTTTGATGTTGATGCCTTCGATGCCCGCTGGGCTTACACTGTTGACGGTGGTGGCGTAGGCGAACTGGAGTTTGAAAACTTCAACGCCGCATCGGTCAATATCAAAATTGTCGGTAACAATGTTCATCCGGGCACGGCGAAAGGAGTGATGGTAAATGCGCTGTCGCTGGCGGCACGTATTCATGCGGAAGTTCCGGCGGATGAAAGCCCGGAAATGACAGAAGGCTATGAAGGTTTCTATCACCTGGCGGGCATGAAAGGCACCGTTGAACGGGCCGATATGCACTACATCATCCGTGATTTCGACCGTAAACAGTTTGAAGCGCGTAAATGTAAAATGATGGAGATCGCCAAAAAAGTGGGCAAAGGGTTACATCCTGATTGCTACATTGAACTGGTGATTGAAGACAGTTACTACAATATGCGCGAGAAAGTGGTTGAGCATCCGCATATTCTCGATATCGCCCAGCAGGCGATGCGTGACTGCGATATTGAACCGGAACTGAAACCGATCCGCGGCGGTACCGACGGCGCGCAGTTGTCGTTTATGGGATTACCGTGCCCGAACTTGTTCACTGGCGGTTACAACTATCATGGTAAGCATGAGTTTGTGACTCTGGAAGGTATGGAAAAAGCGGTGCAGGTGATCGTCCGTATTGCCGAGTTAACGGCGCAACGGAAGTAAGCGAAAAGGGATGCGGCATGTGATGCCGCATCCGGCTTAAATCCAAACTTACCCTTCGAAGAACCAATACCCGCTATTGACCAGCGCCGCGAGCATCGCGAGGAATGACGGATCTTCCAGCGCATCGCCAAAATTCTCCGCAGTCAGCGCAATGTTGCTGGCGAGTGCATCCAGTGCCGGACGGTGCGGGGAATCGATCTTCTCACCATTGGCATACACGTCGTCGCCAATGCGCAATACGCGCAGACCACCCAGGCGCACCAGCACATCACCTTGTTTCAGCGCATCGTAGATTTCATCTGGCTGATAAGGCGGTTCCGGCGGCGCGATATCCAGTTCATGACGTGACTGGGATATAAACTCGCCAAACCATTGCTTAAAGTGTTCCGGCTGGTTGATCAATTCGAGCATCATCTCACGCAGTTTATCCATCTCTTGAGGCAGAACATCCGCAGGATGAGCGCGAGGTGGAACATCAGGATCGCTGTAGTAGTTGCCGCCCAGTTCACGTTGCAGCACATAATCGGCAAATCCACTAATCAGTTCCCGCGTATTTGGCGCGCGAAAGCCCACGGAATAGTTCATCGCATTTTCCAGCGCGTAGCCTTCATGCGGGAATCCTGGCGGAATATAAAGAATATCACCAGGCTCCAGCTCTTCATCGATGATGGCTTCGAACGGATCGACCTGTAACAGATCCGGATGTGGGCAGTGCTGTTTCATTTGCAGCCTTTCGCCCACTCGCCAGCGACGACGTCCGGTACCCTGAATGATAAACACGTCGTACTGATCGAGATGCGGGCCGACGCCGCCGCCAGGTACAGAAAAAGAAATCATCAGATCATCAATACGCCAGTCCGGTAGTTCACGGAACGGTCGCATCAGCGCGGCGGTCGGCTCATGCCAGTGGTTCACTGCCTGTACCAGTAATGACCAGTTGGTTTCACCGAGATGATCGTAGCTTTCGAACGGGCCGTGGCTGACCTGCCATTTGCCATCCTGGTGACTGACCAGTCGACTGTCAACTTCGCTTTCCATCGCCAGACCCGCCAACTCGTCTGGAGAGATCGGGTCAATAAAATTATTAAAGCCGCGTTTTAACACCACCGGGCGTTTCTGCCAGTGACGTTCAAGAAAATCGGGCCAGTTAAGAGTGAGTTGGTATTCCATGTTAAGCATCCACAGGCTGGTATCTGCAACCGATTATAACGGATGCTTAACGTAATGCGTGAAGTATGGACATATTTATTCATCTTTCGGCGCAGAATGCTGGCGACCAAAAATCACCTCCATCCGCGCACCGCCCAGCATGCTCTCTCCGGCGACGATTTTACCCTCATATTGCTCGGTGATTTCGCGGGCTACCGCCAGCCCTACACCTTGCCCAGGGCGTAAAGTATCAACCCGTTGACCACGGTCGAAAATGACCTCTCGCTTGCTTAATGGAATACCGGGGCCATCATCCTCGACCACAATATAGAGATGCTCGTCGGTTTGCCTTGCAGAAATTTCGACAAACTCGAGGCAATATTTACAGGCATTATCCAGCACGTTGCCCATCACCTCGACAAAATCGTTCTGCTCACCGACAAAGCTGATCTCTGGCGAAATATCGAGAGAGATATTGACCCCTTTGCGTTGATACACTTTGTTCAGCGCTGAGGTGAGATTGTCCAGCAGTGGGGCGACCGGATGCAGCTCGCGGCTGAGCAATGTCCCGCCGCGCATACTGGCACGATGCAGGTAGTAGCCAATTTGCTGTGAAATGCGGCTGATTTGCTCCAGCATTACCGGTTCAGCATCACTGACGCTCATCTTTTCACTACGCAGAGAACGCAGCGTACTTTGCAGCACCGCCAGTGGCGTTTTCAGACTATGGGTCAGGTCGGTGAGCGTCGTACGGTATTTGTCGTAACGTTCGCGTTCACTTTTTAACAATCGGTTCAGGTTTCGTACCAGACTGGTCAGTTCTCGCGTTGTGGCTGGATTGAGCAATTCGCGGTTATGTTCTTCCAGTTCGCGGACTTCTTTTGCCAGGGCTTCGATGGGGCGTAAACTCCACCAGGCGGCGACCCACAGCAGCGGGATCACTAACAGCAGATTGGCTGAGAGCACATAGATAAACCAGCTCCAGACCATATAGGAACTTTTTAGCTCCACCGGAATGGTATCCACCACCACAATGGTTAATTTTGGCATCCGCGATGTTGCCGGGTAGACGTTTACTGCCACCGAGTGGGTCATCTCCGCGTCGTCATCATCTTCCCGCACTTCCTGCAACTGTTGCTGTATCGAATGATCTCCACTCAGCAAGAGGCTGGTATCGTTAACATCCGCTTCAATTTCATGAAAACCATTCGATTTCAGCCAGTCAGGCTGGATCATCTTCATCAGCCAGGGCACGTCACGTTGCGCCCATAAAAGCTGCCCGTTCTCATCATAAATTAGCGTCATGGTGGGGCTTTGCTTGTCGATATTTTCGGGTAACTCGACATGCAACTTATTGTTTTCCCACTTCGCAAGGGTATAGAACAGATTGCTCTCGCCACGTAACAGCCGAAACGTAGTTTTATCGAAACTGACGCTATAACCGATCAGCGCGACCATTCCGTAGGCAAGCGAAAGCACCAGTACTACCGCAGCCGTTGCCAACAGAAAACGTACCCGCAGCGAGAGCGGGAAAAAAAGACGCAGTAATTTTTTCATCAGCGCAATTCGAACAAATAGCCCTGGCCGCGAACGGTAGTAATCACTTCTTGCGGATATTGTGCCTGAATTTTTTTGCGCAGACGTCCCATCAGTACATCAATGGTATGGCTTTCCCGCAGCTCCGCATCCGGATAGAGTTGGAGCATTAACGAATCTTTGCTCACCACTTTGCCATTATTGCGTATCAACGTTTCCATAATGGTGTATTCGAACGCGGTCAGTTTGATCACTTCGTCATTAATAGATAATTCACGGCGAGAGAGATCAACCTGAAACGGTGGTAGCGAAATGACCTGTGAAGCCAGACCGCTATTACGCCGCATTAATGCCTGCATTCGCGCCATCACCTCTTCAATATGAAATGGTTTAGTCACGTAATCATCAGCACCAGCACTTAATACTTCGACTTTGTCCTGCCAGCTTTCACGGGCGGTTAATACCAGAATCGGCAGTGAAACATCATTGCTACGCCAGCGGCGAATCAGTGACAGACCGTCCTCGTCTGGCAATCCGAGATCGACAATCGCAATATCCGGTAAATGTTCATTGAGATAATAATCGGCTTCTTTGGCATCTTCTGCATCATCGACCTGATGACCAGCATCCTGAATCTGAACTTTAAGGTGGTGACGTAACAACGCATTGTCTTCAACAACCAGTACGCGCATTTTTATTTCTCCCTGTCTTAATTATTAAAATAGTGTAACGCGATTATGTGGTTATGGGGGTAAACATTAAATAAACCAGCGGGGAGGGGAGGTAAAGTGAAAAAATAAAAAGCGGATAATCTTAATAAGCAGGCCGGACAGCATCGCCATCCGGCACTGATACGAGTTTATTTCAGCTCATCAACCATGGTGATGGCGCGACCAATGTAGTTTGCCGGCGTCATCGCTTTCAGGCGGGCTTTCTCTTCTTCTGGCAACGCCAGACCGTCGATAAACTGCTTCATGCCTTCGGCGTCAACGCGCTTACCACGAGTCAGCTCTTTCAGCTTCTCGTACGGTTTTTCGATGCCATAGCGACGCATAACTGTCTGGATTGGCTCCGCCAGCACTTCCCAGTTGTGATCCAGCTCATCCAGCAGATGGTCACGGTTCACTTCCAGTTTGCTCACGCCTTTCAGGGTGGATTGATACGCAATCAGCGCATAACCGATACCCACGCCGAGGTTACGCAGCACGGTGGAGTCGGTCAGGTCACGCTGCCAGCGGGAAACCGGCAGTTTGCTTGCCAGATGCTGTAATACCGCGTTGGAAAGGCCCAGATTCCCTTCGGAGTTCTCGAAGTCGATCGGGTTAACTTTATGCGGCATGGTGGAAGAACCAATCTCACCAGCAATGGTTTTCTGTTTGAAGTGGTTAAGGGCGATATAACCCCAGACGTCACGGTCAAAGTCGATCAGAATGGTGTTGAAGCGCGCAACGCAATCAAACAGTTCGGCAATGTAGTCGTGCGGTTCAATCTGGGTAGTGTACGGGTTCCACTGAATACCCAGCGAGGTGACGAACTCTTCGCTGAACTGATGCCAGTCAACTTCCGGGTAAGCGGCGATGTGGGCGTTATAGTTACCGACCGCGCCGTTGATTTTGCCGAGGATCTCCACCTGGTTAAGCTGGCGGTACTGGCGCTCCATACGGTAGGCGACGTTTGCCATCTCTTTACCGATGGTTGACGGCGTGGCTGGCTGACCGTGGGTACGAGACAGCAGCGGGATATCGCGGTACTGAACGGCGAGATCTTTAATGCCATCAATCAGTTGACGCCAGTACGGCAGGATCACTTCATCACGCGCGGTTTTCAGCATTAATGCGTGGGAGAGGTTATTGATATCTTCCGAAGTACAGGCAAAGTGGATGAATTCAGAAACCGCGTGCAGTTCCGGGATCTCCGCCACTTTTTCTTTCAGGAAATACTCAACCGCTTTAACGTCGTGGTTAGTGGTACGCTCGATGGTTTTGATGCGTGCGGCATCTTCTTCGCTGAAATTGGGGACAATTGCATCAAGGTAACCGATTGCGTCGGCAGCAAAAGCAGGAACTTCCTTGATCGCTGCGTGCGCGGCCAGTTTTTGCAGCCAACGTACTTCAACTTGTACACGGAATTTCAGCAAACCATATTCGCTGAAAATCCCGCGCAGCGCGCTGACTTTATCGCCGTAGCGTCCATCGACAGGGGAAACGGCGGTCAGTGAGGATAATTCCATAGATCACAACTCCGGGGTTAAATGAGCAAGAATTTGTTTTGCCTGAGTGGTCAGGCGATTACGAGAAAACATCAGTTGCAGACGTCCGCCGCCGACCTGGTGCCAGAGCACGGCGGCGCGAATGCCTGCCAGCAGGGTTGCGCGAACTTTCGCCGGCACTTGTGGGCTTTGCAGTACAGCAGGGGAACCGGTGACCTGAATGCGCGGGCCAAGCGGGCTGATCACATCAACATAGATAGCAGCCATCGCGCTCATCAGCGTTTCGGACTGTAAATCGAAGTGTTCGAGCTGGCGTTGCAGGCCGTTGATCCGGTTGCCCAGAGTGTCGAGCGCGCCTTTCGCTGAGGAGAGTTTGCGCTCAAGCACCATCAAGCTGAGTGTGTAGCGGGTTAATTCGGCGTTTAAGCCCTGGCGACTGCTGGCATTGAGCACGCCGAGCAGGGTTTCCAGCCCGACGCGCAGGTTGGCTTCGCTACCGCCAAAAACCGCCAGCGTCGAGCTGGGGTTCATATCAATAATACTGTTGAGTGAGACGTGTAGCGCATCGGCATCACAATGCCCCTGGTGAGCGAGTTGTTGCACCAGGCGTGCCGACTGACAAATACCGGCCAGGGCGAGGGTGATGTCATAGTAATTCTTTGCCACGTTCACTGCTTCCTTGTTTTAAGTAAAGATAATAATCAGACCGGCAGCGGCAGACGCTGCTCAATAATACCGCCACCGAGGCACACTTCACCGTTATAGAAGACGGCAGACTGGCCCGGCGTCACGGCGGCAACCGGTTCATCGAAAATCACTTCAATGCGATCATCGTCCAGCGCCTTGACGGTGCAAGGGATATCGGTCTGGCGATAGCGGGTTTTTACCGTGCAACGCATAGTACCGGTGAATGGTTCGCGATCGACCCAGTGCAACTGCTGGGCAATCAACCCGACAGACATCAGCCGCGGGTGTTCATGGCCCTGCGCAACAACCAGAATGTTGTTTTCGACGTCTTTGTCCACCACATACCACGGTTCTTCGGTGCCTTCTTTGGTGCCACCGATACCCAGACCTTTACGCTGACCGAGAGTGTGATACATCAGCCCCTGGTGCTCACCAATTTCATCGCCATCGACGGTAATGATTTTGCCCGGTTGCGCCGGGAGATAACGGCCCAGGAACTCGCGGAATTTACGTTCGCCAATGAAGCAAATGCCGGTAGAGTCTTTTTTCTTCGCGGTGACCAGACCAAGATCTTCAGCAATCTTACGCACCTGCGGTTTTTCCAGTTCGCCGACCGGGAACAGGCTTTGCGCAATCTGCTCATGGCTGAGCGTATAAAGGAAGTAGCTCTGGTCTTTATTGCTGTCCAGACCACGCAGCAGGCGGCTCTTGCCATCGACATCGGCCCGACGTACGTAATGACCGGTAGCGATATAATCGGCACCTAAATCTTCGGCGGCAAATTCGAGGAAAGCTTTAAATTTGATCTCTTTGTTGCACAGAATATCCGGATTCGGCGTGCGACCGGCTTTATATTCGGCAAGGAACAGTTCGAAGACGTTGTCCCAGTACTCGGCAGCAAAGTTAACGGTGTGCAGTTCAATGCCGAGCTTGTCGCAGACAGCCTGGGCATCAGCCAGATCCGCTGCCGCTGTGCAATATTCCTCACCGTCGTCTTCTTCCCAGTTCTTCATAAACAGGCCTTCAACCTGATATCCCTGTTGTTGCAACAGCCAGGCAGAAACGGAGGAATCGACACCGCCGGACATGCCGACGATTACTTTTTTTGCGGTTTCAGACATTGGATCACTCACGACATTGAACTTCAAGGCGGCGTATTCTATCACGCAGCCTTTTAGATGACACCCTTTGTAAAAGGCCAGTTAAAATCGCCAATCATCTCCAGCGGATAGCGTTGCCCGCTTTGATAACAACGGATACTTTCCGCCACCAGCGGCGAACGAAGATTTGACGCCTTTAAAATTTCTTCGGCGCTGACCCAACGACAGCAGTCGATATCGCTGTCATGAGGCTGGGTCGGGCATATTTGCTCAAGCTCAATGGCAAAGAGGAAACGCAAAAACGGCGTTTTATCTGGCGCAATCCACTGATGCATACGAATAAAGTGTTGCGGTTGCGCGCTGATGCCGGTTTCTTCCCATAGCTCACGGGCGGCAGCTTCCACTAAGGTTTCATCGGCTTCCAGATGCCCGGCAGGTTGGTTCCATAACGCTTTACCATTAATCGTCTCTTCAACGACTAAAAATTTACCCTCTGCGTGCACTACGCAAGCAACGGTAACGTGCGGTTTAAACATTGTGCATCCTTATTCTGTTGCTTCTCGCCATTCGCCATTGGCAAGGTTATCCAAAGTGTAATCACCCATCGCATAACGAATCAGTCGCAGCGTGGGGAAACCAACATGGGCGGTCATGCGGCGCACCTGGCGATTACGTCCTTCATATAAGGTGATCTTCAGCCAGCTGGTGGGAATACTTTTGCGTTCACGAATTGGTGGATTCCGCGGCCATAACCACGCTGGTTCGTCAACCAGCTCCGCGCCGGCGGGCAGGGTAGGGCCATCATTTAAGGTTACGCCATTGCGCAAGGCTTCAAGTGCGTCTTGTGTGGGAATACCTTCCACCTGCACATAATAGATTTTCCCGGTGCGTTTGCCCGGCTGGGTTAAACGCGCCTGCAACGCGCCGTTATTGGTCAGCACCAGTAACCCTTCGCTATCGCGGTCAAGACGACCTGCAGCATAAACGCCCTGAACCGGGATGAATTCTTTTAATGTTTTGCGTCCGGCTTCATCGGTGAACTGCGGAAGAACATCGTAGGGTTTATTGAACAGGATCACACGCGTGGGCTGGTTTTCAGGTTTACGCCTGGTAGAACGTTGCGAGCTGAATCGCTTAACCAGGTGATTTCTAAAAGAAGTTTTTTGCATGGTATTTTCAGAGATTATGAATTGCCGCATTATAGCCTAATAACGCGCATCTTTCATGACGGCAAACAATAGGGTAGTATTGACAAGCCAATTACAAATCATTAACAAAAAATTGCTCTAAAGCATCCGTATCGCAGGACGCAAACGCATATGCAACGTGGTGGCAGACGAGCAAACCAGTAGCGCTCGAAGGAGAGGTGAATGGAAAGTAAAGTAGTTGTTCCGGCACAAGGCAAGAAGATCACCCTGCAAAACGGCAAACTCAACGTTCCTGAAAATCCGATTATCCCTTACATTGAAGGTGATGGAATCGGTGTAGATGTAACCCCAGCCATGCTGAAAGTGGTCGACGCTGCAGTCGAGAAAGCCTATAAAGGCGAGCGTAAAATCTCCTGGATGGAAATTTACACCGGTGAAAAATCCACACAGGTTTATGGTCAGGATGTCTGGCTGCCTGCTGAAACCCTTGATCTGATTCGTGAATATCGCGTTACCATTAAAGGTCCGCTGACCACTCCTGTTGGTGGCGGTATTCGCTCTCTGAACGTTGCCCTGCGCCAGGAACTGGATCTCTACATCTGCCTGCGTCCGGTACGTTACTATCAGGGCACTCCAAGCCCGGTTAAACACCCTGAACTGACCGATATGGTTATCTTCCGTGAAAACTCGGAAGACATTTATGCGGGTATCGAATGGAAAGCAGACTCTGCCGACGCCGAGAAAGTGATTAAATTCCTGCGTGAAGAGATGGGGGTGAAGAAAATTCGCTTCCCGGAACATTGTGGTATCGGTATTAAGCCGTGTTCGGAAGAAGGCACCAAACGTCTGGTTCGTGCAGCGATCGAATACGCAATTGCTAACGATCGTGACTCTGTGACTCTGGTGCACAAAGGCAACATCATGAAGTTCACCGAAGGCGCGTTTAAAGACTGGGGCTACCAGCTGGCGCGTGAAGAGTTTGGCGGTGAACTGATCGACGGCGGCCCGTGGCTGAAAGTTAAAAACCCGAACACCGGCAAAGAGATCGTCATTAAAGACGTGATTGCTGATGCATTCCTGCAACAGATCCTGCTGCGTCCGGCTGAATATGATGTTATCGCCTGTATGAACCTGAACGGTGACTACATTTCTGACGCCCTGGCAGCGCAGGTTGGCGGTATCGGTATCGCCCCTGGAGCAAACATCGGTGACGAATGCGCCCTGTTTGAAGCCACCCACGGTACTGCGCCGAAATACGCCGGTCAGGACAAAGTAAATCCAGGCTCTATCATCCTCTCCGCTGAGATGATGCTGCGCCATATGGGGTGGACTGAAGCGGCTGATTTAATTGTTAAAGGTATGGAAGGTGCTATCAACGCGAAAACCGTAACTTATGACTTTGAACGTCTGATGGAAGGCGCTAAGCTGCTGAAATGTTCAGAGTTTGGTGAAGCGATCATCGAAAACATGTAATCTATCCATGAGTTAAATATTGAAACGGGCGTATAACACGCCCGTTGTTTTATTTATGTGGATATTATTAATAGCATATCGAGCATATTTTTATAATGCAACTATTATGTAAACATTTATTTGTTATTTTGCTTTCTCCTGGAGGACACTCTTGACTGCTTTTGAGTAAACTCCATAAATTCTTGTTGAATGGTGCAATGTTATAAATAGTAATAGGATATTCTTTTTCCTGAAGGATAATACCAAGCTTAACCGGTGTAAATATACTTCCAGGAGGAAGAAATATAGTAGATTGATACCAGATGATCATTTTCATATCACCCCATATGGCTGAAAAAGATATGCCGCATGTAGGTTGAATTACCGTGTCAATTACTACCCACTTCATTTGTTATGTCTTATCCCACGGTATTTAATATAGTTCATTTGGATGTTCATTTCTTTATTTTGCATATGAGTATATTACCCCTTCAAAAAATAAATTAATTAAAACGATTGCTTATATAAAACAAAATTTAAAGCAAGGAATCTCAATGGATGTTAAACAAAATGAGATTTAGTGAAAACAATAAATTATTCACTTCGTTTTAGATTTGTTTAGCTATAATGTTATACATTCAAATGACTGAACATCCTGTAATTAAAACATAGCCTTTATGCTACTAGGTGCCAATTTGCTAAACATTATGGTTGCCTTTTTATATAACGATAATAATGAATATAAACATGACATGAGAATAAGGTTTCAATTTTTGAGTTATATAGGAAAGGTTTAACCTGTTCCTGGCTAAAATACATATAACTGGATGATGACTAAACCAAAACACGGTAATGACTCCAACTTATTGATAGTGTTTTATGTTCAGATAATGCCCGATGACTTTGTCATGCAGCTCCACCGATTTTGAGAACGACAGCGACTTCCGTCCCAGCCTTGCCAGGTGCTGCCTCAGATTCAGGTTATGCCGCTCAATTCGCTGC
>NZ_MECT01000591.1:0-14473 GCF_001722145.1 Shigella sp. FC1544 | reverse complement strand
CGCACGTCTTCGGTGAACGCACTCTGGCCACACTGGAGCGTCTTCTGAGCCTGCTGTCGGCCTTTGAGGTCGTGGTATGGATGACGGATGGCTGGCCGCTGTATGAATCACGCCTGAAGGGAAAGCTGCACGTTATCAGCAAGCGTTACACTCAGCGCATTGAGCGACATAATCTGAATCTGAGACAACATCTGGCAAGGCTGGGACGGAAGTCACTGTCGTTCTCAAAATCGGTGGAGCTGCATGACAAGGTCATCGGGCATTATCTGAACATAAAACACTATCAGTAAGTTGGAGTCATTACCCTTTTTCTACGCTGCGTATAAATCGCATCCATCACAAAAATTGCCAGCGCCACCCAAATAAAGGCGAAGGTCACCATCTAATCGGCACCCGGTTTTTCACCATAAAACGTCACTGCCAACAGGAACATCAGCGTCGGGCCAATATACTGGAAGAAGCCTAACGTGGAGAGACGCAGGCGTGTAGCAGCTGCGGTAAAACACAACAGCGGTACGGTGGTGACAATACCGGCGGCGATCAGCAGCAAATTCAGCAACATCGGGTTTTGCCCCATATGGCTGGTTGAGCTGTCGGCAATAGCAAACAGATAAATCGCCGCCACGGGCAGCAGCCACATGGTTTCGATTAACATGCCGGTTTGCGCTTCAACGGCAATTTTCTTGCGTACCAGTCCGTAGAAGGCAAAACTAAACGCCAGCCCCAGCGCGATGATTGGCAGCGAACCAAAAGTCCACAACTGAACCAACACGCCACATATCGCCAGAATCACCGCCAGCCATTGCATCCGGCGGAATCGCTCGCCGAGGAAAATCATCCCCAGCACAATGTTCACCAGCGGGTTAATAAAGTAACCAAGGCTCGCTTCCAGCATATGGTGATTGTTCACCGCCCAGATAAACAGTAGCCAGTTGCCACCAATCAGCACGGCAGAGACTGCCAGCATAAAAATTTTCTGTGGCGTCTGAATCAGCGTTTTTAAATAGGACCACTGGCGGCAAATGCTCATCAGCACCACCATAAAGAAAAACGACCAGATCACGCGATGCGTCAGGATCTCATCGGCGGGCACGTAGTAAATCAGCTTGAAGTATGCTGGCGCAATACCCCAAATAAAATAAGCGGCAAGAGCGAGTAATACGCCCTGCCGCGTTTGTTTTGCATCCATCGGGAATACTCATTTTTAATTGGTAACAGCAGTTTACCTGCTTTTATGTCTTCAACCTACCATATAGGTGGCGGTGGCACTGGCAATATAAAGCTGTTCTTCATTGTGTAATTCAACGCGGGCGACGGCGACTTTATTGCCTGCACGCAACAGGCTACTGGTAGTAGTAAAACGCTCGCCCCTGCCTGGGCGCAGATAATCAACGCGAAGATCAATGGTCCCCATCCGCGATAGCCGCTGGCGTAGTTCATCTTCACTGATGGTTTCGTGGCGGGTTAAGGTACTTCCCACGCACACCAGACCGGCGGCGACATCCAGCGCCGACGCAATGACTCCGCCGTGCAAAATGCTTTGCGCCCAGTTACCCACCATCATCGGCTGATTTTTAAAGGCCAGCTGTGCGAACTCTTTTTCGTAACGCTCCAGCTCCATCCCTAACGCGCGGTTAAATGGCATGTGATAAACAAACATCTCACCCACTAATTTCAGGGCTTGTTCAGCGGTCAGTACGGCAGACATATCATCCTTACACTTCATTGGTTAATGAAATGTTGATTTTATGCTTCTTTGTTGTTGGTTTCTACTTTAGGAAGGGATAACTAACGGCAATGGAGTTAAGTATGTAAAATAGCCCGCAGAAAAACATTCACCTTATCAATAATTCGTTACGGAGAACACGACCGATGCGGACTCTGCAGGGCTGGTTGTTGCCGGTGTTTATGTTGCCTATGGCAGTATATGCACAAGAGGCAACGGTGAAAGAGGTGCATGACGCGCCAGCGGTGCGTGGCAGTATTATCGCCAATATGCTGCAGGAGCATGACAATCCGTTCACGCTCTATCCTTATGACACCAACTACCTCATCTACACCCAAACCAGCGATCTGAACAAAGAAGCGATTGCCAGTTACGACTGGGCGGAAAATGCGCGTAAGGATGAAGTAAAGTTTCAGTTGAGCCTGGCATTTCCACTGTGGCGTGGGATTTTAGGCCCGAACTCGGTGTTGGGTGCGTCTTATACGCAAAAATCCTGGTGGCAACTGTCCAATAGCGAAGAGTCTTCACCGTTTCGTGAAACCAACTACGAACCGCAATTGTTCCTCGGTTTTGCCACCGATTACCGTTTTGCAGGTTGGACGCTGCGCGATGTGGAGATGGGGTATAACCACGACTCTAACGGGCGTTCCGACCCGACCTCCCGCAGCTGGAACCGCCTTTATACTCGCCTGATGGCAGAAAACGGTAACTGGCTGGTAGAAGTGAAGCCGTGGTATGTGGTGGGTAATACTGACGATAACCCGGATATCACCAAATATATGGGTTACTACCAGCTTAAAATCGGCTATCACCTCGGTGATGCGGTGTTGAGTGCGAAAGGACAGTACAACTGGAATACCGGTTACGGCGGCGCGGAGTTAGGCTTAAGTTACCCGATCACCAAACATGTGCGCCTTTATACTCAGGTTTACAGCGGCTATGGCGAATCGCTCATCGACTATAACTTCAACCAGACCCGTGTCGGTGTAGGAGTTATGCTAAACGACTTGTTTTGATGAACGGTTGAGTGGTTGGCAAATCTGGAACCCAGCATCCAGGATTACCCTCTCAGAGACTAAAAGCATTGCAGTTTCTCGCGCAGGCGCTGAAAATAGCGCCTGTTTTTATTTCAGGCAATCGGGGTGAATGTGGCGCAGGCGGAAGTGTTGAATCTGGAGTCCGGAGCTAAACAGGTTTTACAAGAAACCTTTGGCTACCAACAGTTTCGCCCCGGCCAGGAAGAAATTATCGACACTGTGCTTTCCGGTCGCGATTGCCTGGTCGTCATGCCCACCGGTGGCGGAAAATCCCTTTGCTATCAAATTCCTGCCTTATTGCTAAACGGCCTTACCGTGGTTGTTTCACCGCTGATTTCGTTGATGAAAGATCAGGTGGATCAACTGCAAGCCAACGGCGTGGCGGCGGCGTGCCTTAACTCGACGCAAACCCGCGAGCAGCAACTTGAAGTGATGACAGGCTGCCGCACCGGGCAAATTCGTCTGCTTTATATCGCCCCGGAACGCCTGATGCTGGATAACTTTCTTGAGCATCTGGCGCACTGGAATCCGGTGTTATTAGCCGTTGATGAAGCGCACTGTATCTCCCAATGGGGCCACGATTTCCGCCCGGAATATGCCGCGCTTGGTCAGTTACGCCAGCGTTTCCCGACCCTGCCGTTTATGGCGCTGACTGCCACAGCCGACGACACCACGCGCCAGGATATCGTGCGCTTGCTGGGGCTGAACGATCCGCTGATTCAAATCAGCAGTTTTGACCGTCCGAATATTCGCTACATGCTGATGGAGAAGTTCAAACCGCTCGATCAGTTGATGCGCTACGTGCAGGAACAGCGCGGTAAGTCAGGCATTATCTACTGCAACAGCCGCGCGAAAGTAGAAGACACCGCTGCGCGCCTGCAAAGCAAGGGAATTAGCGCGGCGGCCTATCATGCTGGGCTGGAAAATAATGTTCGCGCCGACGTGCAGGAAAAATTTCAGCGCGATGACCTGCAAATTGTGGTGGCGACGGTGGCGTTCGGCATGGGCATCAATAAACCAAACGTTCGCTTCGTGGTCCACTTTGATATTCCGCGCAATATCGAATCCTATTATCAGGAAACCGGTCGCGCCGGGCGTGATGGCCTGCCCGCGGAAGCGATGCTGTTTTACGATCCGGCCGATATGGCGTGGCTGCGCCGTTGCCTGGAAGAGAAGCCGCAGGGGCAGTTACAGGATATCGAACGTCATAAACTCAATGCGATGGGCGCTTTTGCCGAAGCGCAAACTTGCCGTCGTCTGGTATTGCTGAACTATTTTGGCGAAGGGCGGCAAGAGCCGTGCGGGAACTGCGATATCTGCCTCGATCCGCCGAAACAGTACGACGGTTCAACCGATGCTCAGATTGCCCTTTCCACCATTGGTCGTGTGAATCAGCGGTTTGGGATGGGTTATGTGGTGGAAGTGATTCGTGGTGCTAATAACCAGCGTATCCGCGACTATGGTCATGACAAACTGAAAGTCTATGGCATGGGCCGTGATAAAAGCCATGAACATTGGGTGAGCGTGATCCGCCAGCTGATTCACCTCGGCCTGGTGACGCAAAATATTGCCCAGCATTCTGCCCTACAACTGACAGAGGCCGCGCGCCCGGTGCTGCGCGGCGAATCCTCTTTGCAACTTGCCGTGCCGCGTATCGTGGCGCTCAAACCGAAAGCGATGCAGAAATCGTTCGGCGGCAACTATGATCGCAAACTGTTCGCCAAATTACGCAAACTGCGTAAATCGATTGCCGATGAAAGTAATGTCCCGCCGTACGTGGTGTTTAACGACGCAACCTTGATTGAGATGGCTGAACAGATGCCGATCACCGCCAGCGAAATGCTCAGCGTTAACGGCGTTGGGATGCGCAAGCTGGAACGCTTTGGTAAACCGTTTATGGCGCTGATTCGTGCGCATGTCGATGGCGACGACGAAGAGTAGTCAGCAGCATAAAAAAGTGCCAGGATGAAGACTCCGTAAACGTTTCCCCCGCGAGTCAAATGTATGTTGATGTTATTTCTCACCGTCGCCATGGTGCACATTGTGGCGCTTATGAGCCCCGGTCCCGATTTCTTTTTTGTCTCTCAGACCGCTGTCAGTCGTTCCCGTAAAGAAGCGATGATGGGCGTGCTGGGTATTACCTGCGGCGTTATGGTTTGGGCAGGGATTGCGTTGCTTGGCCTGCATTTGATTATCGAAAAAATGGCCTGGCTGCATACGCTGATTATGGTTGGCGGTGGCCTGTATCTCTGCTGGATGGGTTACCAGATGCTACGCGGTGCACTGAAAAAAGAGGCTGTATCTGCGCCTGCACCACAGATTGAGCTGGCGAAAAGCGGGCGCAGTTTCCTGAAAGGTTTACTGACCAATCTCGCTAATCCGAAAGCGATTATCTACTTTGGCTCGGTGTTCTCATTGTTTGTCGGTGATAACGTTGGCACTACCGCGCGCTGGGGCATTTTTGCGCTGATCATTGTCGAAACACTGGCGTGGTTTACCGTCGTTGCCAGCCTGTTTGCCCTGCCGCAAATGCGCCGTGGTTATCAACGTCTGGCGAAGTGGATTGATGGTTTTGCCGGGGCGTTATTTGCCGGATTTGGCATTCATTTGATTATTTCGCGGTGATGCCAGACGCGTCTTCAGAGTAAGTCGGATAAGGCGTTTACGCCGCATCCGACATTATTTTTCACGCATGCCTCGCCGATGCTAACAGCGCTCCCACCAGCATAAACAACGAGCCGAAAATCTTATTCAGCGCCTTCATCTGCTTTGGTCCTTTAATCCATAGAGCAATCCGTTGAGCAAGGGTGGCGTAACCGATCATCACAATAATATCGACTACAATAGTGGTGACGCCGAGCACGATATACTGCATCAGTTGCGGCTGCTGTGGCATGATGAATTGCGGAAATAGCGCCGCCAGAAACACAATACTTTTGGGATTGGTGAGATTCACAAAAACTGCGCGCTGGAACAAATGTCGACGCGATTGAGTAGAGGCCAGCGATTTAAGGTCAATTGCACCAGCGGCGCGCTACTGCTGGATTCCCAGCCAAATCAAGTAAGCCGCGCCTGCCCACTTCAACACTTCAAACGCAATCACTGAGCGGGAAAATAGCGTCCCCAACCCCACGCCAACCAGCACAATATGAATCGCCAGTCCGGTCTGAAGCCCAGCAATAGACGCCACCGCGCCGCGATAACCGTGGTTGAGCGAGGTGGTCATAGTGTTGATTGCACCAGAGCCTGGCGACAGGCTTAAAATGATCGATGTCAGCAGGTAGGCAAACCACCATTCTAAGGTCATGATGAACTCCCGGTGTGTCTATTTTTGTGCCACAATACGCTACTGTCGCAGCGTTGTGTCAGGCACGCTAAAAAAAACGATTTTACGTGGTTTAAGAGGCAGATTACCCGATGTTTCAGCAGCAAAAAGACTGGGAAACAAGAGAAAACGCGTTTGCTGCTTTTACCATGGGACCGCTGACTGATTTCTGGCGTCAGCGTGATGAAGCAGAGTTTACTGGTGTGGATGACATTCCGGTGCGCTTTGTCCGTTTTCGCGCACAGCACCATGACCGGGTGGTAGTCATCTGCCCGGGGCGTATTGAGAGCTACGTAAAATATGCGGAACTGGCCTATGACCTGTTCCATTTGGGGTTTGATGTCTTAATCATCGACCATCGCGGGCAGGGACGTTCCGGTCGCCTGTTAGCCGATCCGCATCTCGGGCATGTTAATCGCTTTAATGATTATGTTGATGATCTGGCGGCATTCTGGCAGCAGGAGGTCCAGCCCGGTCCGTGGCGTAAACGCTATATACTGGCACATTCGATGGGCGGTGCGATCTCCACATTATTTCTGCAACGCCATCCAGGTGTATGTGACGCCATTGCGCTAACTGCGCCAATGTTTGGGATCGTGATTCGTATGCCGTCATTTATGGCACGGCAGATCCTCAACTGGGCCGAAGTGCATCCACGTTTCCGTGATGGCTATGCAATAGGCACCGGGCGCTGGCGCGCGTTGCCGTTTGCTATCAACGTACTGACCCACAGCAGACAGCGATATCGACGTAACTTACGCTTCTATGCTGATGACCCAACGATTCGCGTCGGTGGGCCGACCTACCATTGGGTACGCGAAAGTATTCTGGCTGGCGAACAGGTGTTAGCCGGTGCGGGTGATGACGCCACGCCAACGCTTCTCTTGCAGGCTGAAGAGGAACGCGTGGTGGATAACCGCATGCATGACCGTTTTTGTGAACTCCGCACCGCCGCGGGCCATCCTGTCGAAGGAGGACGGCCGTTGGTAATTAAAGGTGCTTACCATGAGATCCTTTTTGAAAAGGACGCAATGCGCTCAGTCGCGCTCCACGCCATCGTTGATTTTTTCAACAGGCATAACTCACCCAGCGGAAACCGCTCTACAGAGGTTTAAATTTCTTATGTACCAGGTTGTTGCGTCTGATTTAGATGGCACGTTACTTTCTCCCGACCATACGTTATCCCCTTACGCCAAAGAAACTCTGAAGCTGCTCACCGCGCGCGGCATCAACTTTGTGTTTGCGACCGGTCGTCACCACGTTGATGTGGGGCAAATTCGCGATAATCTGGAGATTAAGTCTTACATGATTACCTCCAATGGTGCGCGCGTTCACGATCTGGATGGTAATCTGATTTTTGCTCATAACCTGGATCGCGACATTGCCAGCGATCTGTTTGGCGTAGTCAACGACAATCCGGACATCATTACTAACGTTTATCGCGACGACGAATGGTTTATGAATCGCCATCGCCCGGAAGAGATGCGCTTTTTTAAAGAAGCGGTGTTCAAATATGCGCTGTATGAGCCTGGATTACTGGAGCCGGAAGGCGTCAGCAAAGTGTTCTTCACCTGCGATTCCCATGAACAACTGCTGCCGCTGGAGCAGGCGATTAACGCTCGTTGGGGCGATCGCGTCAACGTCAGTTTCTCTACCTTAACCTGTCTGGAAGTGATGGCGGGCGGCGTTTCAAAAGGCCATGCGCTGGAAGCGGTGGCGAAGAAACTGGGCTACAGCCTGAAGGATTGTATTGCGTTTGGTGACGGGATGAACGACGCCGAAATGCTGTCGATGGCGGGGAAAGGCTGCATTATGGGCAGTGCGCACCAGCGTCTGAAAGACCTTCATCCCGAGCTGGAAGTGATTGGTACTAATGCCGACGACGCGGTGCCGCATTATCTGCGTAAACTCTATTTATCGTAATCGTTCTTTATTTGGTCAGTTGTCAACCTGATACTTCGCTACAATGGATACTCGTTAATCAAAGAGTTTTCCATTGTGGCGCTACTTATCATCACCACGATTCTGTGGGCCTTCTCCTTTAGCTTTTATGGCGAGTACCTTGCGGGGCACGTCGATAGCTATTTTGCGGTGCTGGTGCGCGTTGGCCTGGCGGCACTCGTTTTTCTGCCGTTTCTGCGTACCCGTGGCAATAGCCTGAAAACAGTCGGCCTGTATATGCTGGTGGGCGCGATGCAGCTCGGCGTGATGTATATGCTGAGTTTCCGCGCTTATCTCTATCTGACGGTTTCCGAACTGCTGCTGTTCACCGTACTGACGCCGCTCTACATCACGCTGATTTATGACATCATGAATAAGCGCCGTCTGCGCTGGGGATATGCTTTTAGTGCCTTGTTGGCGGTGATTGGTGCCGGGATTATTCGCTATGATCAGGTCACCGACCATTTCTGGACTGGCTTGTTGCTGGTGCAACTCTCCAATATCACTTTTGCCATCGGCATGGTGGGTTACAAACGCCTGATGGAAACTCGCCCGATGCCGCAGCATAACGCCTTTGCGTGGTTCTATCTTGGCGCGTACCTGGTGGCGGTAATTGCATGGTTCTTGCTGGGAAATGCGCAGAAAATGCCGCAAACCACGTTGCAATGGGGCATTCTGGTGTTTCTTGGCGTGGTGGCTTCCGGGATTGGCTACTTTATGTGGAACTACGGCGCGACGCAGGTGGACGCCGGAACGCTGGGAATTATGAATAATATGCACGTTCCGGCAGGGCTGCTGGTAAACCTGGCTATCTGGCACCAACAGCCGCACTGGCCAACGTTTATTACAGGCGCGCTGGTGATCCTGGCCTCACTGTGGGTGCATCGTAAGTGGGTCGCTCCGCGCTCTTCACAAACGGCAGATGATCGCAGGCGTGATTGCGCGCTGAGCGAATAAACGCTTCCGTAACTGGCTGACGCTGCTCGCCATCGCGCACGGCGGCGTACAGTCGGCTCCACAAGCCTTCGCCCAGGGTTTTGGTCACCACCAGACCCTGGCGCTCAAAACTCTCTACTACCCAATGCGGTAGCGCGGCAATACCCATCCGCGCGGCAACCATCTGAATCAACAATAAGGTGTTATCGACGCTTTTCAGTGACGGACTGACGCCTGCCGGCTGAAGAAAATGCCGCCAGACATCCAGTCGACTACGCTGCACCGGATAAATTAATAGCGTCTCGCTGGCGAGATCTTCCGGTGTAATACGCGTTTTTGCCGCCAGTGGATGGTCAGGTGCTAACACCAGACGCACTTCATAGTCGAACATCGGCGAATAATGCAGACCACTGCGCGGCAGAATATCGGACGTCATTACCAGATCCAGCTCTCCCTGTTGCAAGGCGGGCTGCGGGTCAAATGTCACGCCCGATTTAAAGTCCATCTCGACCTGCGGCCAGTTCTTATGGAAATTTTCTAACGCGGGCGTCAGCCACTGTATACAGCTATGGCACTCAATGGCAATGCGCAGACGCGTCTGCTGCGGTTCATTGCAGGCTTGCAGTGCCTGGCTAATTTGTGGCAGCACCTGGTTTGCCAGTTGCAACAGGATTTCTCCCTGCGGTGTAAAGCGAAGCGGCTGGCTTTTACGCACAAATAGCCGGAAGCCAAGGCGTTGTTCCAGATCGCTAAACTGGTGAGACAGGGCGGATTGCGTCTGATGCAACGTCGCCGCAGCGGCTGCGAGTGAGCCGCAGTTCCGCAACGCTTGTAGCGTTTTCAGATGTTTTACTTCGATCATGAAAGTCCTTCACTTCGGCATGAATAATTTGCGCTTGAGGAATATACAGTAACCGCCAATTATGGATGTGTAAACATCTGGACGGCTAAAATCCTTCGTCTTTTAAATTTATGGTGCGTTGGCTGCGTTTCTCCACCCCGGTCACTTACTTCAGTAAGCTCCCGGGGATGAATAAACTTGCCGCCTTCCCTAAATTCAAAATCCATAGGATTTACATATAATTAGAGGAAGAAAAATGACAATATTGAATCACACCCTCGGTTTCCCTCGCGTTGGCCTGCGTCGCGAGCTGAAAAAAGCGCAAGAGAGTTATTGGGCAGGGAACTCCACGCGTGAAAAACTGCTGGCGGTAGGGCGTGAATTGCGTGCTCGTCACTGGGATCAACAAAAGCAAGCGGGTATCGACCTGCTGCCGGTGGGCGATTTTGCCTGGTACGATCATGTACTGACCACCAGTCTGCTGCTGGGTAACGTTCCGGCGCGTCATCAGAACAAAGATGGTTCGGTAGATATTGACACCCTGTTCCGTATTGGTCGTGGACGTGCGCCGACTGGCGAACCTGCGGCGGCAGCGGAAATGACCAAATGGTTTAACACCAACTATCACTACATGGTGCCGGAATTCGTTAAAGGCCAACAGTTCAAACTGACCTGGACGCAGCTGCTGGAGGAAGTGGACGAGGCGCTGGCGCTGGGCCACAACGTTAAGCCTGTGCTGCTGGGGCCGGTTACCTGGCTGTGGCTGGGGAAAGTGAAAGGTGAACAGTTTGACCGCCTGAGCCTGCTGAACGACATTCTGCCGGTTTATCAGCAAGTGCTGGCAGAACTGGAGAAACGCGGCATCGAGTGGGTACAGATTGATGAACCCGCGCTGGTACTGGAACTACCACAGGCGTGGCTGGACGCATACAAACCCGCTTACGACGCGCTCCAGGGACAGGTGAAACTGCTGCTGACTACCTATTTTGAAGGCGTTACGCCAAATCTCGACACGATTACTGCGCTGCCTGTTCAGGGACTGCATGTGGACCTTGTACATGGTAAAGATGGCGTTGCTGAACTGCACAAGCGCCTGCCTTCTGACTGGCTGCTGTCTGCGGGACTGATCAATGGTCGTAACGTCTGGCGCGCCGATCTTACTGAGAAATATGCGCAAATTAAGGACATTGTCGGCAAACGTGATTTGTGGGTGGCATCTTCCTGCTCGTTGCTGCACAGCCCCATCGACCTGAGCGTGGAAACGCGTCTTGATGCAGAAGTGAAAAGCTGGTTTGCCTTCGCCTTACAAAAATGCCATGAACTGGCACTGCTGCGCGATGCGCTGAACAGTGGTGACACGGCAGCTCTGGCAGAGTGGAGCGCCCCAATTCAGGCGCGTCGTCACTCTACTCGTGTACATAATCCGGCGGTAGAAAAGCGTCTGGCGGCGATCACCGCCCAGGACAGCCAGCGTGCGAATGTCTATGAAGTGCGTGCTGAAGCCCAGCGTGCGCGTTTTAAACTGCCAGCGTGGCCGACCACCACGATTGGTTCCTTCCCGCAAACCACGGAAATTCGTACCCTGCGTCTGGATTTCAAAAAGGGCAATCTCGACGCCAACAACTACCGCACGGGCATTGCGGAACATATCAAGCAGGCCATTGTTGAGCAGGAACGTTTGGGACTGGATGTGCTGGTACATGGCGAGGCCGAGCGTAATGACATGGTGGAATACTTTGGCGAGCACCTCGACGGATTTGTCTTTACGCAAAACGGTTGGGTACAGAGCTACGGTTCCCGCTGCGTGAAGCCACCGATTGTTATTGGTGACGTTAGTCGCCCGGCACCGATTACCGTGGAGTGGGCGAAGTATGCGCAATCTCTGACTGATAAACCGGTGAAAGGGATGCTGACTGGCCCGGTGACCATTCTCTGCTGGTCGTTCCCGCGTGAAGATGTCAGCCGTGAAACCATCGCCAAACAAATTGCGCTGGCGCTGCGTGATGAAGTGGCGGACCTGGAAGCCGCAGGAATTGGCATCATCCAGATTGATGAACCGGCGCTGCGCGAAGGTTTACCGCTGCGTCGTAGCGACTGGGATGCATATCTCCAGTGGGGCGTGGAGGCCTTCCGTATCAACGCCGCCGTGGCGAAAGATGACACACAAATCCACACTCACATGTGTTATTGCGAGTTCAACGACATCATGGATTCCATTGCGGCACTGGATGCAGACGTCATCACCATCGAAACCTCGCGTTCCGACATGGAGTTGCTGGAGTCGTTTGAAGAGTTTGATTATCCGAATGAAATCGGTCCAGGCGTCTATGACATTCACTCGCCAAACGTACCGAGCGTAGAATGGATTGAAGCCTTGCTGAAGAAAGCGGCAAAACGCATTCCGGCAGAGCGCCTGTGGGTCAACCCGGACTGTGGCCTGAAAACGCGCGGCTGGCCAGAAACCCGCGCGGCACTGGCGAACATGGTGCAGGCGGCGCAGAATTTGCGTCGGGGATGATGAATATTAACGAGTCACTGTAAATTGCAGTACGATGAAAGAGGCAAAACTGCCTGATACCAGGCCTACATAATTTATGCAATTTATTGAATTTTTGAGTTTTGTTGGCCGGACAAGGCGTTCACGCCGCATCCGGCATGAACAACGCGCACTTTGCCAATAATCTGATGGCTTCCATCACCGGAAGCCATTTTGCTATCTGCGCCCGTTCAGATACAGAAATAACCGAATCATTTTTACGCAAAATATAATCCTGAGCGATTTGTTCAGTAATCAACGCTACGTTATTTATTCTCACTTTTCACGAAATTGTATCCCTTTTCAGTAACGTGGTAGTGAGGCATAGACTTATGTCCGCTATCCTCAATAATAACCAAACCCTCGTTAGCTAATTTGTTAACAATGTTAACAACATTACCGAATCCTGGAATTTGCCTTATGGATAGTGTGCGATCGAGATTCATCCAGTTCCAGTTTATATCTTTCTCAGCCATAACTTTCAGTACGTTAATTTCAGTTTCAGTTATCATAGTCAAGTGCATCCTGGTGGTATAAGTCATTAAGTTCTCCCTTAAGTTTATAATCTTCTAGAGTAGCAGTATGCGTATGATTCCAGAGTGCATAGCCTGCGTCACCATCAGGTTGTCCTGTTTCCCAACCAAGATTACAGTAACGCTGATATTCCCGACACTCATGAGTATAGAAGTTAAGATCTACTTGTTCTGGGGGGATTTTTCCTTTCTCAATGTCTTTCAGTCTATAGATCATCACTTCATTTACAGGGTCATGACCAAATCTGGCTATGTGTTTTTCAACAATAGCGATACCTTCCCTGTTGATTGTTACGCCATCTGTCGTCAGATTTTCTATTGGACCACCGGCAAGGTCGGGATTAAATGGTCTTCCTGATACTGCTCCTCTGGCTCCGAAATGCTCAAGTGATTCCAAATCAGGGAGTCTCATTCTCCCCAGAACTGCTCCAGCAACTATTGAAGCACCAGCGATGAGTAACCCTTTGTTATCCATAAATTGATCGTAACCAGCAGGTGCATCTCCCCCCAACTTGTCTGCTGTTTCCCTGAATCCTTCGATATTCCCATTGTATATGCCGCCAGCAGCAAGCAGTCTGCCAACCGCTTTACTATTAAGTGTTTTGAACCATTACCAGCTTTAGTTTTTGGTCGTGGTATAAACAGACGGTTGTAGTTATCGGGAAATGCCAAATAACTAAATTCAGTATTAGCAATCAGATGCCTGGAGAGTATATATTCATAACTGACAGTGATGGCTTCTGTATCCAGATTGTTCTCAGTAAACAGGTGATTGATTGCTGATAAGAGCGCGCCGCGGAGTTGAATGTTGTAATATTTCTCCCATCGACCAAATCTATTGATCCGATAGAAGTCAAACGCCATGAACAACTGCTCGTTATTGTTAATAGCGTTAATAAGAATTTACAGAAACTAAGGCCATGCAATTGTGACCCTTTGCCTGCATTCGTAATACTATTAGAGAGCGAGAACGCGAAGATTTCATCTTCATGGCCAATCTGCCAGCGATTACCTATTGATGCGCTCGTTCCACAAAGAGAGGAAATACATCCTTGTTGTTCTCCGGTTATGGTCAAGTAAATAATATCACTCATCCTTAAAAAACCTTTTGTTAATTCTTTTGTGAAAGAGAAATAGTATTGTTGTTTTTTTTACATTTATTTACGCCTAAAAGTGATGAACTAAAATGTGAAAAACAAATTGTTTCACTTTAATATCTTTTTATCAGGAAGGTCTGAGATGATTTATAATTAATGTGAATGTGTTGATAATAATTAATGTTTGTTTGTGAATGGGAGTAGATGGTAAATCTCTAAGGTGTCTTCCATTGAAGAGACTCATTTATGACTATGACTTGCCGACTTTCTTAAGGTCAAATAGCGGAGTCGTAATCTCCGGTGATGCTGCCAACTTACTGATTTAGTGTATGATGGTGTTTTTGAGGTGCTCCAGTGGCTTCTGTTTCTATCAGCTGTCCCTCCTGTTCAGCTACTGACGGGGTGGTGCGTAACGGCAAAAGCACTGCCGGACATCAGCGCTATCTCTGCTCTCACTGCCGTAAAACATGGCAACTGCAGTTCACTTACACCGCTTCTCAA
>NZ_MECT01000590.1:0-14494 GCF_001722145.1 Shigella sp. FC1544 | reverse complement strand
TGCGCGGCTGGCAGGTTCCGGCCTTCACTCTCGGCGGTGAAGCCACCGACATCGTGGTGATGCGCATTATGTGTCGTCGCGGCTTCGAAATGGACTTTGCTGAACTGTTGCTGGAAGACTACAAAGCCTCCCTGAAATATCTCAGCGATCACCCGAAACTGCAGGGTATTGCCCAGCAGAACAGCTTTAAACACACCTGATAACATAACGTTGTAAAAACCGAATGCCCAGCCTTTAAAAAAACAGCTGGGCATTCGGTTGCTTATTAATCGCAATAATATATTGGCTGTCTATTCATCGTGTTGATAAGATATATGTTATATGAATGTTTATTAAATGTAGCGATTGCCTTTAATGTCACGAAAGGGGATTATTTTCTTGCTATTAATTTCACTGCGTTCTTAAACACGTTTTTGTATTATAAATCCAGTCATCCTGCCCGTAGAACATCACACATTATCATCCTGTTCTCCCGCTTCGTTTAAATTTATTTATCAATCAATTTGACTTAAGAGGGCGGCGTGCTACATTAATTAACAGTAATATGTTTATGTAATATTAAGTCAACTATGCAATCATTACATGGGAATTGTCTAATTGCGTACGCAAGACATAAATATATTCTCACCATGGTTAATGGTGAATATCGCTATTTTAATGGTGGTGACCTGGTTTTTGCGGATGCAAGCCAAATTCGAGTAGATAAGTGTGTTGAAAATTTTGTATTAGTATCAAGGGATACGCTTTCATTATTTCTGCCGATGCTCAAGGAGGAGGCATTAAATCTTCATGCACATAAAAAATTTTCTTCATTACTCGTTCATCACTGTAGCAGAGATATTCCTGTTTTTCAGGAAGTTGCGCAACTATCGCAGAATAAGAATCTTCGCTATGCAGAAATGCTACGTAAAAGAGCATTAATCTTTGCGTTGTTATCTGTTTTTCTTGAGGATGAGCACTTTATACCGCTGCTTTTGAACGTTTTGCAACCGAACATGCGAACAAGAGTTTGTACGGTTATCAATAATAATATCGCCCATGAGTGGACACTAGCCCGAATCGCCAGCGAGCTGTTGATGAGTCCAAGCCTGTTAAAGAAAAAATTGCGCGAAGAAGAGACATCATATTCACAGTTGCTTACTGAGTGTAGAATGCAACGTGCTTTGCAACTTATTGTTATACATGGCTTTTTAATTAAGCGAGTCGCAGTGTCCTGTGGATATCACAGCGTGTCGTATTTCATTTACGTCTTTCGAAATTATTATGGGATGACGCCCACAGAGTATCAGGAGCGATCGGCGCAGGGATTGCCGAACCGTGACTCGGCGGCAAGTATTGTTGCGCAAGGAAATTTTTACGGCACTGACCGTTCTGCGGAAGGAATAAGATTATAGAATTTTACTCAGACATAAAAAAAAACCCGGCATAGGGGACCGGGAAGAGGATAGTCTGCCGTCTCCAGACTAATAAACCGTTATAACACTCCCTGTTGGCACGGGAAACTTTGTGCTCTCAGTAAGTTAAATATAACTTTTACTGGAAATAAGATCAGCCATTTTTTTATAAACATAAGCTATACGCTGTGCGAAAATATATTCGTGCTGCATTTACTTATTATCAATTAACTGTTATGCAAAACTACTTTGTGGATAAATTTTGGTCCTACCAAATCTGGCAGTTTTTGCGCTAAGAAACAGTCTGGCAACATTTCATTAGTATACTGAAATTGAAATAATCGCAGTATGAAATATAAGGGATAATCATGACTCATGTCTGCTCGGTGATCCTCATTCGTCGTTCATTCGATATTTATCATGAACAGCATAAAATATCGCTGCATAACGAGAGTATCGTGCTGCTGGAGAAAAATTTGGCAGACGATTTTGCGTTTTGTTCACCGGATACGCGACGACTGGATATCGATGAGCTGACAGTTTGCCATTACTTACAAAATATTCGTCAGCTACCACGCAATTTAGGGTTACATAGCAAAGACCGTCTATTAATTAACCAGTCACCCCCCATGCCGCTGGTGACGGCGATTTTTGATAGCTTCAATGAATCCGGGGTAAATTCACCGATACTGAGCAATATGCTCTACCTTTCCTGTTTATCGATGTTTTCTCATAAGAAAGAACTGATCCCCTTACTTTTCAATAGCATCAGCACTGTTTCAGGAAAAGTTGAACGCCTTATTAGCTTTGATATCGCCAAACGTTGGTATCTGCGCGATATCGCGGAAAGAATGTATACCAGCGAGAGTCTCATCAAAAAAAAGTTGCAGGATGAAAATACCTGTTTCAGTAAAATATTACTCGCTTCCAGGATGTCGATGGCCAGACGATTACTCGAGTTACGTCAAATTCCTCTGCATACTATTGCAGAAAAATGTGGCTATAGCAGTACGTCGTACTTTATAAACACATTTCGACAATATTATGGTGTAACGCCACATCAGTTTGCGCAACATTCGCCAGGTACCTTTTCCTGACATATTTTGCATTTGAATATTGGTCAGGATCTCACACCTGCTTCATGTGAAACTCTTCCCTGATGATTTCTGCCGGGCTACCGGCTAGTTCTCTTTCGCAGTTTGCCAGGCGGTATAGGTATTTTCAGGAGGAAAAGACTCGGCATGTTTGGGATTATTAAGCTGACAATTCATACGATTACGGGAATGTGGGTCAGTATTGTGCTGTTCAAATTGATGACGAATGGCTGGAGTGGTTTCTACTTTCAGTGCTGTGTACTAAGCCTGGTATTCCTGACGGTTAGCTGGTTGTTGAGTGGTGAATGGTTAGCAGGAAAGAGTAAGGCTGAACCTTCACGTTCAACCTTACTCTCATTTACACGTTACGCTTTTTTAAAGCGGGCAAAGAGATGTTCCACTACAACGAAAAAGACCGGAACGAAGTAAATTGCCAGCACTGTTGCGGCAAACATCCCGCCCATCACGCCGGTACCTACCGCGTTTTGCGCGCCAGAACCGGCACCATGACTGATAACCAGCGGCAGCACGCCGAGAATAAAGGCCAGAGAGGTCATCAGGATTGGGCGTAAACGCATCCGCGCCGCTTCGATGATTGCCCCTATCGGCGTTTTCCCTTCTTTCTGCATCATCTCAACGGCAAATTCGACAATCAGGATGGCGTTCTTGGCGGAAAGCCCGATGGTGGTCAGCAAACCAACCTGGAAGTAGACGTCATTACTTAAGCCGCGCAGATCGGTGGCCAGTAATGCGCCAACGACGCCTAACGGAACAACCAACATCACCGAGAACGGAATTGACCAGCTCTCATAGAGTGCGGCGAGGGCGAGGAACACCACGACCAGTGAAATGGCATACAGTGCAGGAGCCTGGTTTGAGGATAACGCTTCCTGATACGACAGTCCGGTCCATGAGTAGCCGACGCCTGCCGGAAGTTTAGCGACCAGGTCTGCCATAAATTTCATAGCGTCACCGGTACTTTTCCCGGCCGCCGCTTCACCTAAAATCTCCATTGACGGGATGCCGTTGTAGCGTTCCAATCGTGGTGAACCATAGGTCCATTCGGTAGACGAGTAGGCAGAAAGCGGTGCCATCGTGCCAGAGGCGTTGCGTACATACCATTGGTTGATGTTATCCGGCAACATACGGAACGGCGTGCCTGCCTGGACATACACTTTTTTCACCCGCCCCTGGTTGAGGAAGTCGTTCACGTAGCTGCTGCCGAAGGCGGTGGAAATTGTCTGGTTGATATCAGACAGCGCCACACCCATTGCCTCAGCTTTCGCGGCGTTGACGTTCACTTTGAACATCGGCGTATCTTCCAGGCCGTTCGGGCGTACCCCGGTGACCTGGTCAGGCGATTGCGCTGCCAGTGATAACAGCTCGTTTCGTGCCTGGGTTAGTTTTTCGTGCCCCAGGTTACCGTTGTCCAGCAGTTCCATATCAAAACCTGACGCGGTACCCAGTTCAGCCACCGCGGGTAAGTTGAACGGGAAGACGACGGCTTTATTGATACTGCTTAACGCAATCATTGCCCGCTGAATGATCGCGGTAACCGAGTTTTCCTCACCGACACGTTCAGACCACGGCTTGAGACTGATAAACGCCAGGCCGTTGTTTTGCCCCTGGCCGCTGAAGCCAAAGCCGCCAACGGTAAACACCGACTGAACATTATCTTTCTCTTTTGTAAGATAATAATCCGTCACCTGTTGCAGCACTTTCGTGGTGTTAACCATGGTGGCACCGGAAGGTAACTGCGCGGTGGTCATAAATACCCCCTGATCCTCTTCTGGTAAGAAAGAGGTCGGTGTACGCAGGAACAGCACCGCCATCCCGGCGCAAATCAGCAGGTAGACCACCATGTAGCGACCGGTACAACGCAACAGCGAGCGGGTGCTATCGGTATAGTGCTGAGTTGATTTTTCAAACAGCGTGTTGAAGCGTGCGAACAGGGCGTTAGGTTTGTGACCGCCTTCCGGCGCGGCTTTCAGAATGGTGGCGCACAGGGCAGGGGTCAGGCTCATTGCCACAAATACTGAAAGCAGCATGGAGGAGATCAGCGTGATGGAGAACTGGCGGTAGATCTCCCCGGTTGCGCCGCTCATAAAGGCCATCGGCATAAACACTGCGGAAAGAACAACAGCAATACCGACCAGCGCACGTTGGATCTGCCCCATCGATTTATGCGTCGCTTCCTTCGGTGGTAGCTTATCTTCCGCAATGACACGCTCGACGTTCTCCACCACCACGATGGCGTCATCCACCAGTAACCCTATCGCCAGCACCATCCCGAACATAGTTAACGTGTTGATGGTGAAACCGACCGCCGACAAGATCGCAAACGTCCCGAGAATAACCACCGGTACGGCAATCGTCGGGATGATTGTGGCACGGAAATTCTGCAAAAACAGATACATGACCAGGAAGACGAGGATGATAGCCTCAACCAGTGTTTTAAAAACTTCCTGAATAGAAATTTCGATAAACGGCGTGGTGTCGTAAGGATAAACCGTCTTCAGACTTGCGGGGAAATAGGCTGATAAGCGGTTCAGCTCCTCTTTGACTGCCCGCGAGGTATCCAGGGCGTTTGCTCCGGTAGCCAGTTTGATGGCGATCCCGGCAGCAGGTTTGCCGTTATAGCGCGCCACGGTGGAATAATCTTCCGCTCCAAGTTCGACGCGGGCGACATCACGCAGCAGCACTTGCGAACCATCTTGCTGAACTTTCAACAGGATTTTGCCAAATTCTTCCGGCGTTTGCAGACGCGTCTGCACAATGATCGAGGCGTTTAGTTGCTGGTCTGCCGCCTGTGGCATGCCACCCAGTTGACCACCGGAAATCTGGTTGTTTTGCACCTTAATCTGGGAAATAACATCGGAAGGTACCAGATTGTATTTATTGAGTTTTTGCGGGTCCAGCCAGATACGCATGGCGTACTCGGAACCAAAGAGCTGTACGCTACCAACGCCCGCGGTACGGCTTAGCGGGTCTTTGATATTAGACGCTACATAGTCCGCGATATCGTACTGGTTGAGGCTGCCGTTATCAGAAATAAACGCCGCTACCATCAGAATATTACTGCTCGACTTATCAACGCTAATCCCCTGCTGCTGCACCGCTTCAGGTAATGAAGGCATAGCGAGTTGCAGTTTATTTTGCACCTGAACCTGTGCGATATCAGGAGATGTCCCAGTCTCGAAGGTCAGAGTGATAGAGGCATTACCCGCCGCATCACTGGTTGAAGACATGTACATCAGGCCATCAAGCCCATTCATATTTTGCTCAATCACCTGAGTGACCGAGTCTTCTACCGTTTGCGCATCGGCACCTGGATAGGTAGCGCTGACGGTAATGGTCGGTGGCGCAATCTGCGGATACTGCGCAACCGGTAAGTTCATGATCGCCAGACCACCTGCAAGCATCATAATAATGGCAAGTACCCAGGCAAAAACCGGGCGATCAATAAAATAGTTAGCCATGAAAGTCCCCTTAAGCCTGCAACGTTATTGTTTCGATTCGGTGCTGGCGTTTTCCTGGCTGGAGGAAATTGCTCGTGCTTTGATACCCGGACGAATGCGTTGCAAACCGGAAACGATCACCCGATCGCCAGCCTGCAAGCCAGAGGTGACAACCCACTGGTCGCCGATGGCTTTGCTGGCTTCAATTTCGCGTAGCTGCACAACATCGTCTTTATCCAGAATGAGCGCCGTTGCTTTACCCTGGGCGTTGTGGGTGACGCCTTCCTGCGGCACCAGTAATACATTCTGGCGGCTACCTTCATCCACTAATGCCGTGACGTACATGCCAGGCAGCAAGTCACCATTTGGGTTGGGGAAAATCGCCCGTAACGTCACGGAGCCCGTGGTTTCATCCACCGTCGGGTCGGAGAATTTCAGTGTGCCGGTCTGGCTGTAGCGTTTACCATTTTCCAGATTGAGCTGTACTGGCGTACTGCCCTGAACCTGTTTGATTTGCCCACTGGCGACCTCTTCTTTCATGCGCAAGAAATCCTGCACCGACTGCGTGAGATCGACATAAATCGGGTCCAGACGTTGTACGGTAACCAGCGAATCTGCCTGATTAGCGGTAACGAGTGCGCCGACGGTCACCGACGATTTCCCGCTGACGCCCGTAATCGGCGAGGTGACATTCGCGTATTGCAGATTGATCGTCGCCTGTTCAACAGCCGCTTTGGCGACGGTGACATTGGCTTCTGCTTCATTCAGCTGGGTGCGCGCGGTGTCGTAATCCTGACGGCTAACGTAGTTGGTCTTCAGCAACGATGCCTGGCGGTTAAAGGTGATGCGGGCATTGCTGGCGGTAGAGAGCGCTTTCGCCAGCGAGCCTTTGGCGGAGTTTAGCTCGGCCTGTAAAGGTGCAGGATCAATCTGATACAGCGAATCGCCCTGGTTCACTTTATCGCCTTCGATAAAGTTGCGTTTAATGATAATACCGCCCACCTGGGGACGTATCTCGGCAACTTCATAAGGAACGGTTCTACCGGGCAATTCGCTCAACACATTGACCGAACCGGGGGAGAGTGTGACGACACCGACCTCAGGCGTCATGGCGGCGGCGTTTTCCGCCGATTTGTCATCGCAGGCGGTGAGCATCGCGCCGCAGAATAACAACGGTATTAACAGCTTTCTTCTTCTGTTCATTTTAGTCCCTGAAAATTCTTGAGAAATAACGGTTCTTTAAATTGCGCGCGAGGAGAGATATGAGGGATTTACAGACCAGCGGCATAGTGGGGTTGTCAGCCAGTAAGGTGGGATACAGGCACAGTGATCGACATGGTGAGGTCAACGACAAAAAAAATGTTGCCGTTCTGCCAACAGTTCCTGCCAGCATTCGGGCAACGAAGGGTTCTACTGGTGGATACACATACCAGGGGAATAAAGTCGTTTTAGCCTCTCCTTTAGTAATCACCGGGGGTAATGAAATCAGCATCTGCATCCCTCGTCATGCCAGCCATCAATTTCAGTTGCTTATGTCCTGACTAAAAATAAGATGTGATACCCAGGGTGACGATGTCGCTCATACGTCTTAGTTTCAACTTGTACATAATGTTGAATTTCTGAATCTTTAATGTTTGTTGCGAAATATTGAGCGTCAACGTGATATTGCTTTCATTTTTATTTTTCAGAATCAGTTGCATAATTTTGAACTGATTATGTGAAAAACATAATTGTGAATTCTTATGGGGCACGTGTTTACCATAAGTAATCTCAAGAAGATTTTTGATACTTTCTTTGCGGCTAACAAAATAAATAGGCGCTTTAGCTTTTAGTTTACTGATGTGATAAGGTGCCAAAACAATAATTCTCTCGGCATCTAATTTCTCCAGAAATTTAATCGCTTCTTCATCAAGGATATGATTGTGATAGGTATCAATGATAACCTTGAAGGGTTTATTGCCTACTTTTTTGATCTCTGACAGGGAATTGATTTTTATCATTTCGTGATTATCTTTCAACTGCCAAAAGCCCTGTAAAAGAAAAGAATCTTTCGTCATGAGAAAAATCATAACTTGCTCCTTAGCCGTTATCGTTTCGAACATGTCATCCTTTTCATTATTTACATCCTTGTCCGAATCGTTGTTCAATATAGTAAACGCCTATAAGAACTTTACCCTTCGTGAACTAATACGTCTATTAACACTAATCAATACTTCAGATTTATCCATCACGCACTCCATATATTGATCCTAAGTAAGATTCCTGGTTGTTATCAGCTTGTAAATAGTAAACAAAAAGTTAACGTTTGCGGATTACTGCCCAAGAATAAGTTATCAATAACCAGTTTGTGATCTCTGAAGAATATTACTAAAGTTAAAATGTAATCCGATTTAAATATCGAGTCTCCTTGTTTCGACTTAAGCTGGCAATTGGATTGCCAGCTTTCTTTTAACGCATTGAAATTACCTGAGTAAATAACGTATTCATGTATTCAGGTTTTTATATAGCGTCTGGAGACACGGATATTTATGCAATGTAATCAACGCCAGTTGCAAAAAAATGAACCCGGATTACTTATTTAACCGCCCATAGCATCAACGCTTACGGAACTCTTTGTTCACTTTCCCACAGCACTTTTAAAACATTAAACCTGACTACGGAAAATATCAGCCATGATAATGTTTGAAATGGCTAATTTGCCATGGAGTGAAAAAAATTAGATGAAATTCAGTAGGTTGAAATAATCACTAGCAGGTAATTATTTCAATGATAGTGCGCAATTGATCTACAACACTGCGTAGCGGAGAGAGTATTAATCGGATCATAGTCACATCAAGTGACTATGATCCGGGTGACAACCGGGGTAATTATTGCTGCTTAACGAACAAACTGGCGAAGCTGAACAGGCTGGCGGCGCTAAATATCAGTTCAATTCCCACCAGTGTGGAAACCAGCGTTACAGACACCATCGGCGTTGCACCAAGGAATATCCAGGCAATGACGATATCCAGCACACCAATAACGAGCTGTAGCCAGCTGCCTTTCATTGAACGCTGACGATACCAACTCATCAGGCGAATAACCCCTGCAACACAGAACAAACCGGCAATAAATGCCGCAATGGCAAAAATGCCCAGCTCCGGTGCGCGGATGAAGAAATAGCCGATCAATAAATAGGCGACTGCGACGAGGAAACCGGATAATACCGGCCAGAAATTATGACTGCGGTTGCTGAATAACCCGACAATAAGCGCAATACCCGAGCAGATTAATAATGCACCCACTACTGTGCTTAAAATATCGCCAGAGACGAACGGGAAACTGATACACAGCAACCCGACGATAAACAGCAGCACGGCAATAAACTGGATTGCTCTGCGATGTTTTTTAAGCATCTCCAGATCAAACTTCAAAATTGTTGCCTTATCTATATATAACATAGAACCACCCTATAAAATTAAGAAGAAAATCCCCTGCTATCAATCTATGCCAAAAACGCGTCTAAGAATGCAGTCGATTTAATAAAAATTTCCTAATTGCAGTATCTGATGCATCTGTAACTCATTGTATTGAAATAAAAATATCTGATTTTGATATTTTCCATCAACATGACATATACAGAAAACCAGGTTATAACCTCAGTGTCGAAATTGATTCGTGACGGCTCTTTCACTTTATAGTTGAGGATATTACGATGAAAAAAGTATTAGGCGTTATTCTTGGTGGTCTGCTTCTTCTGCCAGTTGTGAGCAATGCAGCGGATGCGCAAAAAGCAGCTGATAACAAAAAACCGGTCAACTCCTGGACCTGTGAAGATTTCCTGGCTGTGGACGAATCCTTCCAGCCAACTGCAGTTGGTTTTGCTGAAGCGCTGAACAACAAAGATAAACCAGAAGATGCGGTTTTAGATGTTCAGGGTATTGCAACCGTAACCCCAGCTATCGTTCAGGTTTGTACTCAGGATAAACAAGCCAACTTTAAAGATAAAGTTAAAGGCGAATGGGACAAAATTAAGAAAGATATGTAATTCCGGGAATGCGTTACATCGTACTTCCTTGCATATTGAACAGGCCGGAATATCTTCTTTAAAAGCAGCTATTCCTCCTGTTCATATATAATCTATATATTGAATGGGTTACAAAATGAATATTTCATCTCTCCGTAAAGCGTTTATTTTTATGGGCGCTGTAGCGGCTTTGTCACTGGTGAACGCACAATCTGCGCTGGCAGCCAATGAATCCGCTAAAGATATGACCTGCCAGGAATTTATTGATCTGAATCCAAAAGCAATGACCCCGGTTGCATGGTGGATGCTGCATGAAGAAACAGTATATAAAGGTGGCGATACCGTTACTTTAAATGAAACCGATCTCACTCAAATTCCTAAAGTGATCGAATACTGTAAGAAAAACCCGCAGAAAAATTTGTATACCTTCAAAAATCAAGCATCTAATGACTTGCCGAATTAATGAGGTACAAGTAAAAAGGAGTAGCAAGTTGAGCCATCTTGCTGCTCCTTTTTGCATTTTTATATGACAGCAGAATTTATTATACGTCTTATACTCGCGGCAATTGCCTGTGGCGCTATTGGCATGGAAAGGCAAATGCGAGGCAAAGGAGCAGGGTTACGCACACATGTATTAATTGGCATGGGAAGCGCCCTGTTTATGATTGTTTCGAAATATGGTTTTGCTGACGTGCTGTCTTTAGATCACGTCGGACTCGACCCCAGCCGTATTGCTGCTCAGGTGGTGACGGGCGTCGGGTTTATCGGTGCAGGTAACATTCTCGTTCGTAACCAAAATATTGTAGGTTTGACGACGGCAGCGGATATCTGGATGACCGCCGCTATAGGTATGGTTATTGGCAGTGGTATGTACGAATTGGGTATGTATGGTTCAGTGATGACCTTGCTGGTGCTGGAAGTCTTCCATCAATTAACCTTCCGCCTGATGAACAAAAATTACCATTTACAGCTGACATTAGTGAACGGTAATACGGTATCAATGCTCGACTGGTTTAAGCAGCAAAAAATAAAAACGGATTTAGTTTCGTTGCAGGAAAATGAAGATCATGAAGTGGTCGCCATTGATATCCAGCTTCATGCCACAACGTCGATAGAAGATCTGTTGCGATTATTAAAAGGTATGGCAGGGGTGAAAGGCGTTTCAATTAGCTAATCTGTGTGGCAGCGTAGTCAGACTCACCGTAAGCCTGAAATTCACACCAGATAATCAATATGCTGATGGCGTACCAGCTCATTGATCCGCTTAAGATTGAGGATCATCATGATATTGTGTTTATGGCAGTAGAACGTTTTTAGCGTTATTTTCAGTTTCTCCAGAATATCCTCCGTTGTCATTTGATTCGCAATGCAGCTCAGAACCTGATGTTGCTTGCGCGAAAGTGACACAGCCGCTTCAGGCACAGAGCAGTAACTGCCATTGATGAGTGCGACAAAATCGATGATAGTGATAGTCCGCGGAACAAAGGTCACCGGCACTTTCCCCAGGCAGCGTTTAATATTAAAGGGGGAGAAAATAATCACATGGACAGGTTTTAATCGTTCAATTTGAGTGAGAAAATTAGAATGAAATACATTATTCATTAATGTATCAATAATGACAAAGGCATTCTGATGCAACATTCCGTCGATCTCTTCTTCGTTCTGTATATGAACGACATTACCTTTGCTCAAAATGTTTTTCATCGCGGTGAAGAACATCGTATCCCTGGTAATTATAAGAAACATAACCGACTCCTGGTGCGGACATTAATTTTATAATCAGTTTGCCAAAGGTAATTAACAGGACAGGGCTTATAATAATAATAGTTAGCTTGCTGTGTATTAATTTTATGTAATGCACGATGCAGATGCTGAGAAAGCATCTGCATCTTTCGGTGGTGTTATTTGACCAGCTCAGGTGTTACCTGACTCACCGCATTGGTGTAGTAAGGCGCACCCCAGCCCGGTTCCGGCCAGAATGCACCATAGCCGTAATCCCATAGGTTATAGGTGGTATTAACCACTTCTCTCAAATGCCACACCTGGATGCCCTGCATATTCACTTCCAGGAAGTTATACGGGACTTTATTGATAAAGCCAGGTTGTTCACCCTGAATGGTACCGAGGATGGTAACAAAGTGATTACGATAGTTCACTGGGTCAAGGAAGCCGCTTTGTCTGGCGAGCAGTCGGCCCTGATAGTTGGCTTCAATATCAGGTTTCGCATAGCTATCCAACGGTAATACAGCGATTTCTAACAACGTATCCGTTTTGCCATTGATAACGTTGATAACCTTCCCACCAAAGCGCGCTTGTTGACCAACATATAACCCCGGCTGGTTATGAACAGCAACAAAACTTTTTTGAATATCAGGTTGGTTATTGCCTTTGATATTTTGCGGAATTGAACTACATGCGGCAAGCAAAAATGAAAGGCTGAGGATGAGTGCACCTTTTGTCATGTTCATGTTACTATCCTTATCAACAAATATTAAAACCATAATAGATATTTCTTTATAGTTTTCATCTGATTCTGAGGCGATATGCCTGATAGTAACGTAAACCTGTCTGATGTTTATATCCCTTTTGTTTAGTTCAATTCCATTGATTTTGGGGCGTGGCATAAGTATCCATCGCCCCATAATATAATCCTTTGTTTTAAAATTACATAAAATCTATTTTTATTCAATAATTATAAAGTGCTAATAATCAATATTATGGTATTATATTCTGATAATGATTTGATAAGCGAATTCTTTTGCCAGATGGTATTTCTATTTCCACCCCATAATTTATATCTTTTTCATTAGGAAGTGGCCTCTTTAAATAAGGCGTGTGTGACATTTTTTTTGGGTTAAGCGTCTCGAATTGAAATACTTCGAACTGATATTCAGACATTTCTGCCCATGTTTGAATTTTATTGTATCGAGAGAGTGTCGTAGAGGCTTTAACTTGCTTATAACATTGTTTTTGGAATTCTTGCTGATATTTTAATATGTCATTGTATGAAAGATTGGTTATCCTGGCCTCTAAAAATTTAATTATTGTCGAAGCAATTTCCGCTTTTGCTCGTAAAAAGTTGTCATTAATGGTTAATAATGTTGAAAATAAACCTTCGATTTGTTTGTCAAGATATTGACCATCTTTATATAATTTGGGGGGTAGGGTGTTCTTTATGTAAAAAAATAGTGTCACCTAAATTTGCGTCAGTGATATTTATATTAAGTAGATCTTCGAAATAAAACCTTGACAAGGTTAGAACGAACCCGGAAAGGTTCTGTCCTGTCATATTGAAATCAATAAAGTTGGTTCCGGCAAAGACTTTCATCCTGTTTTTATTTTCACTGTGCTCAATATATAACTTCGTCATTTTTTGATACAGGCTTTGAATATCTTTTATATTAGTTGGTAAGTCAGCTCGTTGTTCAGCAATAAAATTAGTATCTGAAAACATGGTTTGGACACTGAATGTTATGGGTATTCCCTCTTCTACGCTAATTTTAGTTATGATTGCCTTGTCGGGTTTAGGATTAGCGACAACAATGATTCGACATTCAGCACTTTTGTTTTTTTCATATCTAATGTTATTAATCTGATTAAGTATTGATTGTGTCTGTTGCGTAAGTGGTGTCGAACTTATCGTTTCAATGTTATTAATAAGACTTACAAGTTGAACCACAACTTTTGAGTAGTCTGCATTTGTATATGTGGTGTTCGTGTGGCATGCATTAATTTGTTGGAGTTGTTGTTGCGCTAAATCAAATTGTTCAGGGTTGTATCCTTCTTCAGAGAATGTGGAATTAATGGGTTGTTGTTCTTCCCAATTATCACAAGGCCACTTCGGTGTGTCTGGCGTTTTAACATTATCGGTATTTGTTGTGCAGTTATAAATATCGCCGTGATATGTATTTATTATACCTGGGGTAAAGTCAATTGACATAACATTTATTATTCATCATCTGTTTTATGCTAAGGTTTTTAAATTGGATAATTAGAACAGGAATGGATTTTCTTCTACACACAATAAATATAATGCGTTATATCTTCCTGATATAATTACCTTTAAATTCCCTTTCATTTCCACCCGGTAATATTTGTGTATAAAAAAAGCAGTGATAGTATCGTAAAGGAAAACGTTAACAACTATCAAAAAGCGCTCATTTTAAAAAGTTATTATGTTCTCCGATAGTGTGTGAAGTAATATTTTTGTGATGTTTTTGATGTGTAATAATGAACCAGGTTAAAGTGTATTTAAAAATGTGTTGTATTAGCGGCTGAAATCTGCCTTTTAAAAAGGAGGAGGGTACTGAGACAAAGAGTCATTGCTTCTCCGATAAAATGTCAGAGAAGCATGATTACGTGGTTATTGTCTGTTGATGACTTGTTGACCGAGCCGTCATCATTCTCAATGCATTAGTTAAATCATTTGTGATTTTTAAGGATTGGATTTGCCCCTATATTTCCAGACATCTGTTATCACTTAACCCATTACAAGCCCGCTGCCGCAGATATTCCCGTGGCGAGCGATAACCCAGCGCACTA
>NZ_MECT01000589.1:0-14512 GCF_001722145.1 Shigella sp. FC1544 | reverse complement strand
TTTCTGGTGCGTACCGGGCTGAGAGGCGGTGTAAGTGAACTGTAGTTGCCATGTTTTACGGCAATGAGAGCAGAGATAGCGCTGATGTCCGGCAGTGCTTTTGCCGTTACGCACCACGCCTTCAGTAGCGGAGCAGGAAGGACATCTGATGGAAATGGAAGCCACGCAAGCACCTTAAAATCACCATCATACACTAAATCAGTAAGTTGGCAGCATTACCTGCAAATTGAAGAAAGCTCTGATGATGGTGATGAATATGACTATTCACCCGCAAAAGAAGAGTGGGTAATTACCGCAGCGAACGCGAAACCGCAATGCGATATTATTCATGAAGCCTGGCAGAGCAGGGCTGTTATCCGCTATGACATGGCAGTGCCGCTCAATTTGTCAGAACGCAGCGCCCGGCAATCCACTGGCAGAGTAGGGGTGGTGTTGGTTGTCACTCTTAGTCATAACAGCAGGCGTATTGATGTGGATATCAACCTTGATAACCAGGCTGACGATCATCGCCTTCGTGTCCTGGTCCCTACACCTTTTAACACCGACAGTGTTCTGGCAGATACGCAGTTTGGTTCGCTAACGCGCCCCGTGAACGACAGTGCAATGAACAACTGGCAGCAAGAAGGCTGGAAAGAAGCGCCGGTTCCGGTATGGAATATGCTCAACTATGTTGCCTTACAGGAAGGGCGTAACGGCATGGCTGTCTTTAGCGAAGGGTTACGTGAATTTGAAGTCATCGGTGAAGAGAAGAAAACCTTTGCCATTACGTTGCTGCGTGGCGTGGGCTTACTGGGCAAAGAAGATCTGCTTTTAAGGCCTGGGCGGCCTTCGGGAATTAAAATGCCAGTCCCGGACTCACAACTACGTGGTCTGCTTTCTTGTCGCCTAAGTTTATTGAGTTATACCGGTACGCCAACCGCCGCTGGTGTAGCTCAGCAGGCGCGAGCATGGCTGACTCCAGTACAGTGTTACAACAAAATCCCATGGGATGCGATGAAGCTCAACAAAGCCGGATTCAACGTGCCGGAAAGTTATAGTTTGTTGAAAATGCCCCCAGTGGGATGCCTGATAAGCGCACTTAAGAAAGCTGAAGACCGACAAGAAGTGATTTTACGGCTGTTTAATCCGGCTGAATCAGCAACCTGTGATGCGACTGTTGCTTTCAGTCGCGAGGTGATTTCTTGCTCAGAAACGATGATGGATGAACACATTACCACCGAGGAAAATCAAGGTTCAAATCTATCGGGGCCTTTTTTACCCGGCCAGTCACGGACGTTCAGTTACCGGCTTGCCTGAATAGCAATCAAACCGAAGCCACATATGCGCGGCCAGATTGTTGACAAAGGGCGCTTTGTTCATGCCGGATACGGCATGAATGCTTTATTCGGTCTACAAAAGCAGGCAAATTCAATATATTGCAGAGATGATGTAGACACTGGCAAGCGTAGCGCATCAGGTAATTTTGCGTTTATCTTCACTCTCAAGCCACGTATATGTGGCTTTATTTTTAACAAAATAATAACCCTGGGTGAGTTAATTATAATATAATTATAAGTTAATTAAATGTTAATATCGGCGGGGGTGGATTTATGCCTTTATTAGTAATCCTGAAACTCTGCGTCGTATTAGCCAGTGACCAAAAAAAGAATTAAGGTCAACCGTGCTGTTTTTGCTTCGTCTCTTTTTATCTTTAATTGCCAACCGAAACTAATTTCAGCCTTATAACTCACACATTTTAAACATAAATGTCACTAAAGTTACCTTATTGAAACATGATTAACATAATTTGTAGGAATTGATATTTATCAATGTATAAGTCTTGGAAATGGGCATCAAAAAGAGATAAATTGTTCTCGATCAAATTGGCTGAAAGGCGGTAATTTAGCTATAAATTGATCACCGTCGAAAAATGCAAATTTGCTTCAACAAAAACCTGTTTATTGTAAGGATTTTGCGGCGTAATATATACGTGGGATCAATTTGAGTTTTTATTAACATGTTTGCAACCTTTCTTTACGCCGTTTTTGTGTGCATTCACATGGTATGATGAAAGTGTTCAAACAAATTTCTATTGGGGCATGCGTGTGACCCTTTCTAACGGGGTTCACTCTCGGAGTCTTCATGCGATGAGCAAGGAGTCATGATGTTAGATATAGTCGAACTGTCGCGCTTACAGTTTGCCTTGACCGCGATGTACCACTTCCTTTTTGTGCCACTGACGCTCGGTATGGCGTTCCTGCTGGCCATTATGGAAACGGTCTACGTCCTCTCCGGCAAACAGATTTATAAAGATATGACCAAGTTCTGGGGCAAGTTGTTTGGTATCAACTTCGCTCTGGGTGTGGCTACCGGTCTGACCATGGAGTTCCAGTTCGGGACTAACTGGTCTTACTATTCCCACTATGTAGGGGATATCTTCGGTGCGCCGCTGGCAATCGAAGGTCTGATGGCCTTCTTCCTCGAATCCACCTTTGTAGGTCTGTTCTTCTTCGGTTGGGATCGTCTGGGTAAAGTTCAGCATATGTGTGTCACCTGGCTGGTGGCGCTCGGTTCAAACCTGTCCGCACTGTGGATTCTGGTTGCGAACGGCTGGATGCAAAACCCAATCGCGTCCGATTTCAACTTTGAAACTATGCGTATGGAGATGGTGAGCTTCTCCGAGCTGGTGCTTAACCCGGTTGCTCAGGTGAAATTCGTTCACACTGTAGCGTCTGGTTATGTGACTGGCGCGATGTTCATCCTCGGTATCAGCGCATGGTATATGCTGAAAGGTCGTGACTTCGCCTTCGCTAAACGCTCCTTTGCTATCGCTGCCAGCTTCGGTATGGCTGCTGTTCTGTCTGTTATTGTTCTGGGTGATGAATCCGGCTACGAAATGGGCGACGTGCAGAAAACCAAACTGGCTGCTATTGAAGCCGAGTGGGAAACGCAACCTGCGCCTGCTGCCTTTACTCTGTTCGGCATTCCTGATCAGGAAGAGGAGACGAACAAATTTGCGATTCAGATCCCTTACGCACTGGGCATCATTGCAACGCGTTCCGTGGATACCCCTGTTATCGGCCTGAAAGAGCTAATGGTGCAGCATGAAGAACGCATTCGTAACGGGATGAAGGCGTACTCTCTGCTCGAACAACTGCGTTCTGGTTCTACCGACCAGGCGGTTCGTGACCAGTTCAATAGCATGAAGAAAGACCTCGGTTACGGTCTGCTGCTGAAACGCTATACGCCAAACGTGGCTGATGCGACTGAAGCGCAGATTCAACAGGCAACCAAAGACTCCATTCCGCGTGTAGCGCCGCTGTACTTCGCGTTCCGTATTATGGTGGCGTGTGGCTTCCTGCTGCTGGCAATCATCGCGCTCTCTTTCTGGAGTGTCATCCGCAACCGCATTGGCGAGAAAAAATGGCTGCTGCGCGCCGCGCTGTACGGTATTCCGCTGCCGTGGATTGCTGTAGAAGCGGGCTGGTTCGTGGCTGAATATGGCCGCCAACCGTGGGCTATCGGTGAAGTGCTGCCGACAGCTGTGGCGAATTCGTCACTGACCGCAGGCGATCTCATCTTCTCAATGGTGCTGATTTGCGGCCTGTATACCCTGTTCCTGGTGGCAGAATTGTTCTTAATGTTCAAATTTGCACGCCTCGGCCCAAGCAGCCTGAAAACCGGTCGCTATCACTTTGAGCAGTCTTCCACGACTACTCAGCCGGCACGCTAAGACAGGAGTCGTCAAATGATCGATTATGAAGTATTGCGTTTTATCTGGTGGCTGCTGGTTGGCGTTCTGCTGATTGGTTTTGCAGTCACTGACGGTTTCGACATGGGGGTGGGCATGCTCACCCGTTTCCTCGGTCGTAACGACACCGAGCGTCGAATTATGATTAACTCCATTGCACCACACTGGGACGGTAACCAGGTTTGGCTGATCACCGCGGGCGGCGCACTCTTTGCTGCCTGGCCGATGGTCTATGCCGCTGCGTTCTCCGGCTTCTATGTGGCGATGATCCTCGTGCTGGCGTCTTTGTTCTTCCGTCCGGTCGGTTTTGACTACCGCTCCAAGATTGAAGAAACCCGCTGGCGTAACATGTGGGACTGGGGCATCTTCATTGGTAGCTTCGTTCCGCCGCTGGTAATTGGTGTTGCGTTCGGTAACCTGTTGCAGGGCGTACCGTTCAACGTTGATGAATATCTGCGTCTGTACTACACCGGTAACTTCTTCCAGTTGCTTAACCCGTTCGGCCTGCTGGCAGGCGTGGTGAGCGTAGGGATGATCATTACTCAGGGCGCAACCTATCTGCAAATGCGTACCGTGGGCGAACTGCACCTGCGTACCCGTGCAACGGCTCAGGTGGCTGCGCTGGTGACACTGGTCTGTTTCGCACTGGCTGGCGTATGGGTGATGTACGGTATCGATGGTTATGTCGTGAAATCGACAATGGACCATTACGCAGCCTCTAACCCACTGAATAAAGAAGTGGTTCGTGAAGCTGGCGCATGGCTGGTTAACTTCAACAACACGCCAATTCTGTGGGCTATTCCGGCACTGGGTGTGGTTCTGCCGCTGCTGACCATCCTGACTGCACGTATGGATAAAGCCGCGTGGGCGTTTGTGTTCTCCTCCCTGACGCTGGCCTGCATCATCCTGACAGCCGGTATCGCAATGTTCCCGTTTGTGATGCCGTCCAGCACCATGATGAACGCAAGTCTGACAATGTGGGATGCAACTTCCAGCCAGTTGACGCTTAACGTCATGACCTGGGTTGCGGTGGTTCTGGTACCGATCATTCTGCTCTACACCGCCTGGTGTTACTGGAAAATGTTCGGTCGTATCACCAAAGAAGATATTGAACGTAACACCCACTCTCTGTACTAAGTAAGGAGCTAAAAATGTGGTATTTCGCATGGATTCTGGGAACGCTTCTTGCCTGTTCGTTTGGGGTAATCACCGCGCTGGCGCTTGAACACGTCGAATCAGGCAAAGCCGGTCAAGAAGACATCTGATGAGTAAGATTATCGCGACCTTGTATGCGGTAATGGACAAGCGCCCCCTGCGGGCGCTTTCCTTCGTGATGGCGCTTCTGTTAGCAGGATGTATGTTTTGGGACCCATCTCGTTTTGCCGCGAAGACCAGTGAACTGGAAATCTGGCATGGTTTATTGCTGATGTGGGCCGTCTGTGCTGGTGTGATTCACGGCGTGGGCTTTCGTCCGCAGAAGGTTCTTTGGCAAGGGATTTTTTGCCCATTGCTTGCCGATATTGTTCTCATTATCGGGCTGATTTTCTTCTTCTTTTAAATCAGAATTCTCTTTAAAAAATTATGGGCCGCTCCAGGCCCATAAATTTTTACGCTCCCTTAACTTGCCCTCATTCCCAAACCTCAATCGCGCGCGTATAGTAGCAGCGTTTAAAAGCTCTAACTTTTGTTGCATTACCGGGATGTAAAGTGAATACAACGCTGTTTCGATGGCCGGTTCGCGTCTACTATGAAGATACCGATGCCGGTGGTGTGGTGTACCACGCCAGTTACGTCGCTTTTTATGAAAGAGCACGCACAGAGATGCTGCGTCATCATCACTTCAGTCAGCAGGCGCTGATGGCTGAACGCATTGCCTTTGTGGTACGTAAAATGACGGTGGAATATTACGCACCTGCGCGGCTCGACGATATGCTCGAAATACAGACTGAAATAACATCAATGCGTGGCACCTCTTTGGTTTTCACGCAACGTATTGTCAACGCCGAGAATACTTTGCTGAATGAAGCAGAGGTTCTGGTTGTTTGCGTTGACCCACTCAAAATGAAGCCTCGTGCGCTTCCCAAGTCTATTGTCGCGGAGTTTAAGCAGTGACTGACATGAATATCCTTGATTTGTTCCTGAAGGCTAGCCTTCTGGTTAAACTTATCATGTTGATTTTGATTGGTTTTTCAATCGCATCCTGGGCCATTATTATCCAGCGGACCCGTATTCTTAACGCAGCGGCGCGCGAAGCCGAAGCGTTTGAAGATAAATTCTGGTCTGGAATCGAACTCTCTCGCCTCTATCAAGAGAGTCAGGGGAAACGGGATAATCTGACTGGTTCGGAACAAATATTTTACAGCGGGTTCAAAGAGTTTGTGCGCCTGCATCGTGCCAATAGCCATGCGCCGGAAGCCGTAGTGGAAGGGGCGTCGCGTGCTATGCGTATCTCCATGAACCGTGAACTTGAAAATCTGGAAACGCACATTCCGTTCCTCGGTACGGTTGGCTCCATCAGCCCGTATATTGGTCTGTTTGGTACGGTCTGGGGGATCATGCACGCCTTTATCGCCCTCGGGGCGGTAAAACAAGCAACACTGCAAATGGTTGCGCCCGGTATCGCAGAAGCGTTGATTGCGACTGCAATTGGTCTGTTTGCCGCTATCCCGGCAGTTATGGCCTACAACCGCCTCAACCAGCGCGTAAACAAACTGGAACTGAATTACGACAACTTTATGGAAGAGTTTACCGCGATTCTGCACCGCCAGGCGTTTACCGTTAGCGAGAGCAATAAGGGGTAAGTCATGGCCAGAGCGCGTGGACGAGGTCGTCGCGAACTTAAGTCCGAAATCAACATTGTACCGTTGCTGGACGTACTGCTGGTGCTGTTGCTGATCTTCATGGCGACAGCGCCCATCATCACCCAGAGCGTGGAGGTCGATCTGCCAGACGCTACTGAATCACAGGCGGTGAGCAGTAACGATAATCCGCCAGTGATTGTTGAAGTGTCTGGTATTGGTCAGTACACCGTGGTGGTTGAGAAAGATCGCCTGGAGCGTTTACCACCAGAGCAGGTGGTGGCGGAAGTGTCCAGCCGTTTCAAGGCCAACCCGAAAACGGTCTTTCTGATCGGTGGCGCAAAAGATGTGCCTTACGATGAAATAATTAAAGCACTGAACTTGTTACATAGTGCGGGTGTGAAATCGGTTGGTTTAATGACGCAGCCTATCTAAACATCTGCGTTTCCCTTGCTTGAAAGAGAGCGGGTAACAGGCGAACAGTTTTTGGAAACCGAGAGTGTCAAAGGCAACCGAACAAAACGACAAGCTCAAGCGGGCGATAATTATTTCAGCAGTGCTGCATGTCATCTTATTTGCGGCGCTGATCTGGAGTTCGTTCGATGAGAATATAGAAGCTTCAGCCGGAGGCGGCGGTGGTTCGTCCATCGACGCTGTCATGGTTGATTCAGGTGCGGTAGTTGAGCAGTACAAACGCATGCAAAGCCAGGAATCAAGCGCGAAGCGTTCTGATGAACAGCGCAAGATGAAGGAACAGCAGGCTGCTGAAGAACTGCGTGAGAAACAAGCGGCTGAACAGGAACGCCTGAAGCAACTTGAGAAAGAGCGGTTAGCGGCTCAGGAGCAGAAAAAGCAGGCTGAAGAAGCCGCAAAACAGGCCGAGTTAAAGCAGAAGCAAGCTGAAGAGGCGGCAGCGAAAGCGGCGGCAGATGCTAAAGCGAAGGCCGAAGCAGATGCTAAAGCTGCGGAAGAAGCAGCGAAGAAAGCGGCTGCAGACGCAAAGAAAAAAGCAGAAGCAGAAGCCGCCAAAGCCGCAGCGCAGAAAAAAGCCGAGGCAGCCGCTGCGGCACTGAAGAAGAAAGCGGAAGCGGCAGAAGCAGCTGCAGCTGAAGCAAGAAAGAAAGCGGCTGCTGAAAAGGCTGCAGCTGATAAGAAAGCGGCAGCCGACAAAAAAGCAGCAGAAAAAGCGGCTGCTGAAAAGGCAGCAGCTGATAAGAAAGCAGCGGCAGAAAAAGCCGCCGCAGCGGCAGAAAAAGCCGCCGCAGAGGCAGATGATATTTTCGGTGAGCTAAGCTCTGGTAAGAATGCACCGAAAACGGGGGGAGGGGCGAAAGGGAACAATGCTTCGCCTGCCGGGAGTGGTAATACTAAAAACAATGGCGCATCAGGGGCCGATATCAATAACTATGCCGGGCAGATTAAATCTGCTATCGAAAGTAAGTTCTATGACGCATCGTCCTATGCAGGCAAAACCTGTACGCTGCGCATAAAACTGGCACCCGATGGTATGTTACTGGATATCAAACCTGAAGGTGGAGATCCCGCACTTTGTCAGGCTGCGTTGGCAGCAGCTAAACTTGCGAAGATCCCGAAACCACCAAGCCAGGCAGTATATGAAGTGTTCAAAAACGCGCCATTGGACTTCAAACCGTAATCGCGATGTTGACTGTTCGGACGGTCAACATCAGGCACCGGTTGCCACGGGGTTCTGGTAGTTTTGTGTATTTTAGTTTGTTAACATTCTGCTAAATTATCGTGGGCCATCGGTCCAGATAAGGGAGATATGATGAAGCAGGCATTACGAGTAGCATTTGGTTTTCTCATACTGTGGGCATCAGTTCTGCATGCTGAAGTCCGCATTGTGATCGACAGCGGTGTAGATTCCGGTCGTCCTATTGGTGTTGTTCCTTTCCAGTGGGCGGGGCCTGGTGCGGCACCTGAAGATATTGGCGGCATCGTTGCTGCTGACTTGCGTAACAGCGGTAAATTTAATCCGTTAGATCGCGCTCGTCTGCCACAGCAGCCGGGTAGTGCGCAGGAAGTACAACCATCTGCATGGTCCGCACTGGGCATTGACGCTGTAGTTGTCGGTCAGGTCACTCCGAATCCGGATGGTTCTTACAATGTTGCTTATCAACTTGTTGACACTGGCGGCGCACTGGGTACTGTACTTGCTCAGAACTCGTACAAAGTGAACAAGCAGTGGCTGCGTTATGCTGGTCATACCACCAGTGATGAAGTGTTTGAAAAACTGACCGGCATTAAAGGTGCGTTCCGTACCCGTATTGCCTACGTTGTTCAGACCAACGGCGGTCAGTTCCCGTATGAACTGCGCGTATCTGACTATGACGGTTACAACCAGTTTGTCGTTCACCGTTCACCGCAGCCGCTGATGTCTCCGGCGTGGTCACCAGACGGTTCTAAACTGGCTTATGTGACCTTCGAAAGCGGTCGTTCCGCGCTGGTTATTCAGACGCTGGCAAATGGCGCTGTACGTCAGGTGGCTTCATTCCCGCGTCACAACGGTGCACCTGCATTCTCGCCAGACGGCAGCAAACTGGCATTCGCCTTGTCGAAAACCGGTAGTCTGAACCTGTACGTAATGGATTTGGCTTCTGGTCAGGTCCGCCAGGTGACTGATGGTCGCAGTAACAATACCGAACCGACCTGGTTCCCGGATAGCCAGAACCTGGCATTTACTTCTGACCAGGCCGGTCGTCCGCAGGTTTATAAAGTGAATATCAACGGCGGTGCGCCACAACGTATTACCTGGGAAGGTTCGCAGAACCAGGATGCGGATGTCAGCAGCGACGGTAAATTTATGGTAATGGTCAGCTCCAATGGTGGGCAGCAGCACATTGCCAAACAAGATCTGGCAACGGGAGGCGTACAAGTTCTGTCGTCCACGTTCCTGGATGAAACGCCAAGTCTGGCACCTAATGGCACTATGGTAATCTACAGCTCTTCTCAGGGGATGGGATCCGTGCTGAATTTGGTTTCTACAGATGGGCGTTTCAAAGCGCGTCTTCCGGCAACTGATGGACAGGTCAAATTCCCTGCCTGGTCGCCGTATCTGTGATAATAATTAATTGAATAGTAAAGGAATCATTGAAATGCAACTGAACAAAGTGCTGAAAGGGCTGATGATTGCTCTGCCTGTTATGGCAATTGCGGCATGTTCTTCCAACAAGAACGCCAGCAATGACGGCAGCGAAGGCATGCTGGGTGCCGGCACTGGTATGGATGCGAACGGCGGCAACGGCAACATGTCTTCCGAAGAGCAGGCTCGTCTGCAAATGCAACAGCTGCAGCAGAACAACATCGTTTACTTCGATCTGGACAAGTACGATATCCGTTCTGACTTCGCTCAAATGCTGGATGCACATGCAAACTTCCTGCGTAGCAACCCGTCTTACAAAGTCACCGTAGAAGGTCACGCGGACGAACGTGGTACTCCGGAATACAACATCTCCCTGGGTGAACGTCGTGCGAACGCCGTTAAGATGTACCTGCAGGGTAAAGGCGTTTCTGCAGACCAGATCTCCATCGTTTCTTACGGTAAAGAAAAACCTGCAGTACTGGGTCATGACGAAGCGGCATACTCCAAAAACCGTCGTGCGGTACTGGTTTACTAAGAGAATTGCATGAGCAGTAACTTCAGACATCAACTATTGAGTCTGTCGTTACTGGTTGGTATAGCGGCCCCCTGGGCCGCTTTTGCTCAGGCACCAATCAGTAGTGTCGGCTCAGGCTCGGTCGAAGACCGCGTCACTCAACTTGAGCGTATTTCTAATGCTCACAGCCAGCTTTTAACCCAACTCCAGCAACAACTTTCTGATAATCAATCCGATATTGATTCCCTGCGTGGTCAGATTCAGGAAAATCAGTATCAACTGAATCAGGTCGTGGAGCGGCAAAAGCAGATCCTGTTGCAGATCGACAGCCTCAGCAGCGGTGGTGCAGCGGCGCAATCAACCAGCAGCGATCAAAGCGGTGCGGCGGCATCAACGACGCCGACAGCTGATGCTGGTACTGCGAATGCTGGCGCGCCGGTGAAAAGCGGCGATGCAAACACGGATTACAATGCAGCTATTGCGCTGGTGCAGGATAAATCCCGCCAGGATGACGCAATGGTGGCATTTCAGAATTTCATCAAAAATTACCCTGATTCAACTTACCTGCCAAACGCCAATTATTGGCTGGGTCAGTTAAACTACAACAAGGGTAAAAAAGATGATGCGGCGTACTATTTTGCTTCGGTAGTGAAAAACTATCCGAAGTCACCAAAGGCTGCTGATGCGATGTTTAAAGTCGGCGTCATCATGCAGGACAAAGGTGACACCGCAAAAGCGAAAGCCGTATACCAGCAGGTTATCAGTAAATACCCTGGTACTGATGGCGCTAAACAGGCACAAAAACGTCTGAACGCGATGTAATGCATAACACACGACCAGAAGTTGCATTATTTCTGGTCGTGTCGTGCGAATCATAAGCAGTTGAGTGATCTGCATCGAAATTTTTGTTGCGCTCAAGTCTGAAATCAGTAATATATGCCGCCGTTGCCACGGGATATCAAACAAACCGAAAGCAACGAAAAAGTGGGTCGTTAGCTCAGTTGGTAGAGCAGTTGACTTTTAATCAATTGGTCGCAGGTTCGAATCCTGCACGACCCACCACTAACATAGTTAGTTGTAGTATCCAGCGTAGTATTGGGTGATTAGCTCAGCTGGGAGAGCACCTCCCTTACAAGGAGGGGGTCGGCGGTTCGATCCCGTCATCACCCACCACCGGGTCGTTAGCTCAGTCGGTAGAGCAGTTGACTTTTAATCAATTGGTCGCAGGTTCGAATCCTGCACGACCCACCAATGTAAAAAAGCGCCCTAAAGGCGCTTTTTTGCTATTCAGGCATCCTCAATTTCACTTTGTAAACCTGATGACATCGTCAGAGCTTACTGTGCAAGCAACTCTACGTCGGTGGAATTAGGCGTAATTCGAGTGACTTTTCCCCACCATTCGACTATCTTGTTTAGCATATAAAACAAATTACACCGATAACAGCGAATATTACGCTAATGTCGGTTTTAACGTTAAGCCTGTAAAACGAGATGGTAAGATGAGCGTAATGTTTGATCCAGACACGGCGATTTATCCTTTCCCCCCGAAGCCGACGCCGTTAAGCATTGATGAAAAAGCGTATTACCGCGAGAAGATAAAACGTCTGCTAAAAGAACGTAATGCGGTGATGGTTGCCCACTACTATACCGATCCCGAAATTCAACAACTGGCAGAAGAAACCGGTGGCTGTATTTCTGATTCTCTGGAAATGGCGCGCTTCGGTGCAAAGCATCCCGCTTCTACTTTGTTAGTCGCTGGGGTGAGATTTATGGGAGAAACCGCCAAAATTCTCAGTCCGGAAAAAACAATTCTGATGCCGACACTTCAGGCTGAATGTTCACTGGATCTCGGCTGCCCTGTTGAAGAATTTAACGCATTTTGCGATGCCCATCCCGATCGTACTGTCGTCGTCTACGCCAACACTTCTGCTGCGGTAAAAGCGCGCGCAGATTGGGTGGTAACTTCAAGCATTGCCGTCGAATTTATTGATCATCTTGATAGTTTGGGTGAAAAAATCATCTGGGCACCCGACAAACATCTGGGGCGTTACGTGCAAAAACAGACGGGTGGAGACATTCTATGCTGGCAGGGTGCCTGTATTGTGCATGATGAATTTAAGACTCAGGCGTTAACCCGCTTGCAAGAAGAATACCCGGATGCTGCCATACTGGTGCATCCAGAATCACCACAAGCTATTGTCGATATGGCGGATGCGGTCGGTTCCACCAGTCAACTGATCGCTGCTGCGAAAACATTGCCACATCAGAGGCTTATTGTGGCAACCGATCGGGGTATTTTCTACAAAATGCAGCAGGCGGTGCCAGATAAAGAGTTACTGGAAGCACCAACCGCAGGTGAGGGTGCAACCTGCCGCAGCTGCGCGCATTGTCCGTGGATGGCCATGAATGGCCTTCAGGCCATCGCAGAGGCATTAGAACAGGAAGGAAGCAATCACGAGGTTCATGTTGATGAAAGGCTGCGAGAGAGGGCGCTGGAGCCGCTCAATCGTATGCTGGATTTTGCGGCTACACTACGTGGATAACGAATAATAAGGCGTAACGTTACGCTTTGGGGGAAAGATGGATTTTTTTAGTGTGCAGAATATCCTGGTACATATACCAATAGGAGCAGGCGGTTATGATCTCTCATGGATCGAAGCGGTAGGCACGATCGCCGGGTTGCTGTGTATTGGCCTTGCCAGTCTGGAGAAGATCAGCAACTACTTCTTTGGCCTGATCAACGTCACCTTGTTTGGCATTATTTTCTTTCAGATTCAGCTGTATGCCAGCCTGCTATTACAGGTGTTTTTCTTTGCCGCGAATATTTACGGTTGGTATGCGTGGTCGCGACAAACCAGTCAGAACGAGGCGGAGTTGAAAATTCGCTGGTTACCATTGCCGAAGGCGCTCAGCTGGTTGGCGGTTTGCGTTGTTTCGATTGGTCTGATGACGGTATTTATCAATCCGGTGTTTGCATTTTTGACCCGCGTGGCAGTCATGATCATGCAAGCATTAGGATTACAGGTTGTGATGCCTGAACTGCAACCGGACGCTTTCCCGTTCTGGGATTCATGCATGATGGTGTTATCTATCGTGGCAATGCTTCTGATGACGCGTAAGTATGTGGAAAACTGGCTGTTGTGGGTGATTATTAACGTGATTAGCGTCGTTATTTTTGCACTTCAGGGCGTTTACGCCATGTCTCTGGAGTACATCATCCTGACCTTTATTGCGCTCAACGGCAGTCGGATGTGGATCAACAGCGCACGTGAAAGAGGCTCATGCGCGCTGTCCCATTAATGGTGATGATGTGAATGGCCAGACACCCCTTCATTCAGGTGGCAGTCTGGCCCATGACAAGGTTGATATTCCATCTGAATGGTGGCGTGCTCAATCTGATAGTGATCCATCAGGTAGTGTTGGATCTGATCCAACAAGGCATCGTGATCGTGTGGCGGGATCACCTGCACATGCAGCGTCATCACCGGCTTCTCACCTACCATCCATACATGTACATGGTGCACATTGCGGACTTCCGGGATTTCCCGGCACATACGACGCTTCAGTTCAGCGATATCCAGCGATACCGGTGCACCTTCAAGTAATTCATTCACGCTATCTTTCAACAGTCGCCACGCGCTACGCAGAACCAGAAGCGACACCACTATCGAGAGAATGGGGTCAGCAGGTGTCCAGCCGGTCCAGATAATAATCAACGCGGCAATAATAGCCCCAACCGAACCCAACAGGTCCCCGAGCACATGCAATGCCGCTGCACGTACGTTGAGGTTTTTCTCTTCGCTGCCGTGATGAAGTAACCAGAAAGAAAGTATATTTGCCAGCAACCCAGCCACGGCAATTGCCATCATCATGCCGCCCTCGACCGGACGCGGCGTGCGGAAGCGTTCTATCGCCTCCCAGACAATCAAAATGGTAATTACCACGAGGGCGATGGCATTCACAAACGCCGCGAGCGTGGTCAGTCTTAGCCAACCGAAAGTGTGGCGAATGGTGGGAGGACGACGTGAAAATTGCACGGCGAGTAGGGCGAAAAGCAGGGCGGCAGTATCGGTCAACATATGACCCGCATCGGCCAGCAATGCCAGAGAACCAGAAAGAAAACCACCAACGACTTCTACCAGCATAAACCCGGCAGTCACGCCGAAAGCATACAACAAGCGACGAGCATTATTATCTTCTGGCAGGTGTGAGGACGTGTGTGAGTGTGAGTGCGCCATGACGAGTCATCCCTTAATTATTCTCACTTAACTGTAAGCGTACAGCCTGAACCGTCTGGTCAGAATCTGACGAATTAGACAAAGTGGTGTCCACCAAATAAGTAGTGGGAACCAAAGTGTCAGATATGCAGA
>NZ_MECT01000588.1:0-14534 GCF_001722145.1 Shigella sp. FC1544 | reverse complement strand
GCACACCGAACAGGCCACGCCGGTGGGGGCACCAATGCGCACCCCGGCTGAACCCTGAACAATGCTACCGCCATACTGCGTCATGTCGCCCTGACGCGCCGCCGGTTTTCCGCTCATCGTAAAATCCTTTTGAAATAAATAAGAACCAGAAGCCTAGCGCCAGTCAACAACAGGAAATGATAATGAGTTAACACCCCGGAATTTTTCAGAATTTATAAAAGGCAAAATTCAGGCACAAAAAAAGCGCCGTGCGGCGCTTTTTTCGGAAATCCGGTCTTATTTGCTGCCCGGGATGTTGAAACGCTTGTTGAAGCGGTCAACACGGCCACCGGTAGCAACATCACGCTGTTTGCCAGTAAAGAACGGGTGGCACTTGCTGCACACGTCGAGGTTCAGGTCATGACCAACAGTGGAGCGGATTTTCATTACGTTACCGCAAGAGCAGCTAGCAGTAATTTCTTCGTATTTCGGGTGAATATCTTTTTTCATGGGAAAACCTCGGTTTAAGGCCGCGTCGCTCTTCCAGCCCTAACGCCAGACACCACGCGATGTTAAAAGTATAGCTTCAATACGATCATTTCGTACGAAGGCGCGAAATCATACAGAAATTAACCAGCGTATGCAAACTGATCCGCACTCTTCTACGGCAATGTGTATACTAACCCACCGAATTTCAAGTCAGGATGATGCTATGCCCGTTGCCCACGTTGCCTTGCCCGTTCCGCTTCCTCGTACCTTTGACTATCTGCTGCCAGAAGGCATGACGGTTAAAGCCGGGTGTCGCGTGCGCGTGCCGTTTGGCAAACAGCAGGAGCGCATCGGGGTTGTGGTGTCAGTTAGCGATGTCAGTGAGCTGCCGCTTAACGAGCTGAAAGCGGTAGTGGAAGTGCTGGACGTTGAGCCGGTATTTACTCACTCCGTCTGGCGGTTACTGCTCTGGGCGGCAGATTACTATCATCATCCGATTGGCGATGTGCTGTTTCATGCCTTGCCGATTTTACTGCGCCAGGGGCGGCCTGCGGCGAACGCGCCGATGTGGTACTGGTTTGCCACTGAACAAGGCCAGGCGGTGGATCTGAACAGCCTGAAACGCTCCCCCAAGCAACAACAGGCGCTGGCGGCGTTACGGCAAGGCAAAATCTGGCGCGACCAGGTCGCCACGCTCGAATTTAATGATGCCGCGTTGCAGGCGCTACGCAAAAAAGGTCTGTGTGATTTAGCAAGTGAAACACCAGAGTTTAGCGACTGGCGAACGAACTATGCCGTTTCTGGTGAGCGGTTGCGATTGAATACCGAACAGGCCACCGCCGTTGGCGCAATTCATAGCGCGGCAGATACTTTTTCTGCCTGGCTGCTGGCGGGCGTACCGGTTCCGGTAAAACGGAGGTTTATCTCAGTGTACTGGAAAACGTGCTCGCTCAGGGCAAACAGGCGCTGGTGATGGTGCCGGAAATCGGCCTGACACCGCAAACTATCGCCCGTTTTCGTGAACGTTTTAATGCCCCCGTGGAAGTTCTGCATTCCGGCCTGAACGACAGCGAGCGGCTTTCGGCGTGGTTGAAAGCGAAAAATGGCGAGGCGGCGATTGTGATCGGCACCCGCTCCGCGCTGTTTACGCCGTTTAAAAATCTCGGCGTGATTGTCATTGATGAAGAGCACGACAGCTCCTACAAGCAGCAGGAAGGCTGGCGCTATCATGCCCGCGACCTGGCGGTGTATCGTGCGCACAGCGAGCAAATCCCGATTATTCTTGGCTCCGCAACGCCCGCGCTGGAAACGTTATGCAACGTCCAGCAGAAAAAATACCGCCTGCTGCGCCTGACCCGTCGGGCAGGGAATGCGCGTCCGGCAATTCAACATGTGCTGGATTTAAAAGGTCAGAAGGTGCAAGCAGGTCTGGCTCCGGCGTTAATCACCCGTATGCGCCAGCATTTACAGGCCAACAATCAGGTTATCCTCTTTCTTAATCGTCGGGGTTTTGCGCCTGCGCTGCTGTGCCACGACTGCGGCTGGATAGCCGAATGCCCACGTTGCGATCACTACTACACGCTGCATCAGGCGCAACAGCATTTGCGCTGTCACCACTGTGACAGTCAGCGTCCGGTGCCGCGCCAGTGCCCTTCCTGCGGTTCCACGCACCTGGTCCCCGTGGGGCTGGGCACCGAACAGCTTGAACAGACGCTTGCGCCGATGTTCCCCGGCGTGCCCATTTCACGTATCGACCGCGATACCACCAGCCTCAAAGGGGCGCTGGAACAGCAACTGGCGGAAGTGCATCGCGGCGGCGCGAGGATTTTGATCGGCACACAAATGCTGGCGAAAGGTCACCACTTTCCGGATGTGACGCTGGTGGCGTTACTGGATGTGGACGGCGCGCTGTTTTCTGCCGATTTTCGCTCGGCAGAACGTTTCGCCCAGCTTTACACCCAGGTCGCCGGTCGTGCCGGGCGTGCGGGTAAACAGGGCGAAGTGGTGCTGCAAACGCACCATCCGGAACATCCTCTGTTGCAAACGTTGCTCTATAAAGGCTACGACGCCTTTGCCGAACAGGCGCTGGCTGAGCGACGCATGATGCAGCTGCCGCCGTGGACCAGCCATGTGATTGTGCGTGCGGAAGATCATAACAATCAGCACGCGCCGCTGTTCCTGCAACAACTGCGTAATCTGATCCTTTCCAGCCCGCTGGCAGACGACAAACTGTGGATTCTCGGCCCGGTTCCGGCTCTGGCACCTAAGCGTGGTGGCCGCTGGCGCTGGCAGATCTTGTTGCAGCACCCTTCCCGCGTGCGCTTGCAACACATCATTAGTGGTACGCTGGCGCTTATTAATACAATACCGGATTCCCGCAAGGTGAAATGGGTGTTGGATGTCGATCCCATCGAAGGCTAATGCGCAAACGTTGCGAGGCGGATCGAAAAATTCAATATTCATCACACTTTTCATGAAAATTCTGTAACCGTTTTCACGCGCTATCTGCTAAAAATGTTGCCGATGTGAAGTAAACATGGATGTAGTACGCCTGACGTACCAGGCGAGGAGTGAGTGTGAAAGCGAAGAAGCAGGAAACTGCCGCGACCATGAAAGACGTTGCCCTCAAGGCAAAAGTCTCTACAGCGACTGTCTCCCGAGCATTAATGAATCCCGATAAAGTCTCCCAGGCCACCCGTAATCGGGTTGAAAAAGCGGCCCGGGAAGTGGGTTATTTACCGCAGCCTATGGGGCGCAACGTCAAGCGTAATGAATCCCGCACCATTCTGGTGATTGTCCCGGATATCTGCGATCCCTTCTTTAGCGAAATTATTCGCGGTATCGAAGTTACGGCGGCAAATCACGGATATCTGGTGCTGATTGGCGACTGTGCGCATCAAAATCAGCAGGAAAAAACCTTTATCGATTTGATCATCACCAAGCAAATTGATGGCATGTTGCTGCTGGGTTCAAGGCTGCCGTTTGATGCCAGCATTGAGGAACAGCGTAATCTGCCGCCGATGGTGATGGCGAACGAATTTGCACCGGAACTGGAGCTGCCTACCGTTCATATCGACAATCTGACCGCCGCATTTGATGCAGTAAATTATTTATATGAGCAAGGGCATAAACGGATTGGCTGTATAGCCGGTCCCGAAGAGATGCCACTGTGTCACTACCGCCTGCAAGGCTATGTTCAGGCGCTGCGTCGCTGCGGAATTATGGTTGATCCACAATACATCGCCCGTGGCGACTTCACCTTCGAAGCCGGAAGCAAAGCAATGCAACAGCTGCTTGATCTTCCACAACCGCCTACTGCAGTCTTCTGCCATAGCGATGTGATGGCGCTCGGCGCACTTTCTCAGGCAAAACGCCAGGGGCTGAAAGTCCCGGAAGACCTTTCCATAATCGGTTTTGATAACATCGACCTGACGCAATTTTGTGATCCGCCGCTGACAACCATCGCGCAGCCGCGTTACGAAATCGGTCGGGAAGCTATGCTGTTATTGCTTGATCAAATGCAGGGGCAACACGTTGGCAGTGGCTCTCGTTTAATGGACTGCGAACTTATCATCCGGGGATCAACACGCGCGTTACCTTAAAGTAAACCTTTAAGACTGCCGTGACTGGTCAAAGGCCCGCCGCTTAAGTAACATGGCGGGCTGACGAACGAATAAATACAGCGAAACGATAGTGGCACAACGAGATTATGTACGCCGCAGCCAACCGGCACCTTCGCGGCGAAAAAAGAGCACCTCACGGAAAAAGCAACGAAATCTGCCTGCGGTTTCTCCCGCTATGGTCGCTATTGCTGCCGCCGTTCTTGTGACCTTTATCGGTGGTCTGTACTTCATTACGCATCACAAGAAAGAAGAGTCCGAGACGCTGCAAAGCCAGAAAGTGACCGGAAACGGACTACCACCAAAACCAGAAGAACGCTGGCGCTACATTAAAGAGCTGGAAAGTCGCCAGCCGGGTGTGCGTGCGCCCACAGAACCTTCTGCCGGTGGTGAAGTGAAAACGCCGGAGCAACTGACACCAGAACAACGTCAGCTTCTTGAACAAATGCAGGCTGATATGCGCCAGCAGCCAACGCAGCTGGTTGAGGTTCCGTGGAATGAACAGACGCCGGAACAGCGTCAGCAAACGCTACAACGCCAGCGTCAGGCGCTGCAATTAGCGGAGCAGCAACGCCTGGCTCAGCAGTCGCGTACGACTGAACAAAGCTGGCAGCAGCAGACGCGTACGTCGCAAGCCGCGCCGGTACAGGCGCAACCGCGCCAGTCTAAACCAGCTTCTACTCAGCAGCCGTACCAGGATCTGCTGCAAACCCCTGCGCACACGACCGCGCAGTCGAAGCCGCAGCAAGCTGCGCCGGTTGCTCGTGCCGCTGACGCGCCAAAACCGACGGCGGAGAAAAAAGACGAACGCCGCTGGATGGTGCAGTGCGGTTCGTTCAGAGGCGCGGAACAGGCAGAGACGGTACGTGCTCAGCTGGCGTTCGAAGGATTTGACTCGAAAATCACCACCAACAATGGCTGGAATCGTGTGGTCATTGGCCCGGTGAAAGGCAAAGAGAACGCAGACAGCACCCTCAATCGGTTGAAGATGGCGGGTCATACAAACTGCATTCGGCTCGCCGCCGGGGGTTGAAACCCTCAAAATCCCCCCCATCTATAATTGCATTATGCCCCGTACTTTTGTACGGGGTTTGTACTCTGTATTCGTAACCAAGGGGTCAGCTCGTGACAACTATAGTAAGCGTACGCCGTAACGGCCATGTGGTCATCGCTGGTGATGGTCAGGCCACGTTGGGCAATACCGTAATGAAAGGCAACGTGAAAAAGGTCCGCCGTCTGTACAACGACAAAGTCATCGCGGGCTTTGCGGGCGGTACTGCGGATGCTTTTACGCTGTTCGAACTGTTTGAACGTAAACTGGAAATGCATCAGGGCCATCTGGTTAAAGCCGCCGTTGAGCTGGCAAAAGACTGGCGTACCGATCGCATGCTGCGCAAACTTGAAGCACTGCTGGCAGTCGCGGATGAAACTGCATCGCTTATCATCACCGGTAACGGTGACGTGGTGCAGCCAGAAAACGATCTTATTGCTATCGGCTCCGGCGGCCCTTACGCCCAGGCTGCGGCGCGCGCGCTGTTAGAAAACACTGAACTTAGCGCCCGTGAAATTGCTGAAAAGGCGTTGGATATTGCAGGCGACATTTGCATCTATACCAACCATTTCCACACCATCGAAGAATTAAGCTACAAAGCGTAAGGATCTCCCATGTCTGAAATGACCCCACGCGAAATCGTCAGCGAACTGGATAAGCACATCATCGGCCAGGACAACGCCAAGCGTTCTGTGGCGATTGCTCTGCGTAACCGCTGGCGTCGCATGCAGCTCAACGAAGAGCTGCGCCATGAAGTGACCCCGAAAAATATCCTGATGATCGGCCCGACCGGTGTCGGTAAAACTGAAATCGCCCGTCGTCTGGCTAAGCTGGCGAATGCGCCGTTCATCAAAGTTGAAGCGACCAAATTCACCGAAGTGGGCTATGTCGGTAAGGAAGTGGATTCTATTATTCGCGATCTGACCGATGCCGCCGTGAAAATGGTACGCGTCCAGGCTATCGAGAAAAACCGTTATCGCGCTGAAGAACTGGCAGAAGAACGTATTCTCGACGTGCTGATCCCACCTGCTAAAAACAACTGGGGACAGACCGAACAGCAGCAGGAACCGTCCGCTGCTCGTCAGGCATTCCGCAAAAAACTGCGTGAAGGCCAGCTTGATGACAAAGAAATCGAGATCGATCTTGCCGCAGCACCGATGGGCGTTGAAATTATGGCTCCTCCAGGCATGGAAGAGATGACCAGCCAGCTGCAGTCCATGTTCCAGAACCTGGGCGGCCAGAAGCAAAAAGCGCGTAAGCTGAAAATCAAAGACGCCATGAAGCTGCTGATTGAAGAAGAAGCGGCGAAACTGGTGAACCCGGAAGAGCTGAAGCAAGACGCTATCGACGCTGTTGAGCAGCACGGGATCGTGTTTATCGACGAAATCGACAAAATCTGTAAGCGCGGCGAGTCTTCCGGTCCGGATGTTTCTCGTGAAGGCGTTCAGCGTGACCTGCTGCCGCTGGTAGAAGGTTGCACCGTTTCCACCAAACACGGGATGGTCAAAACTGACCACATTCTGTTTATCGCTTCTGGCGCGTTCCAGATTGCGAAACCGTCTGACCTAATCCCGGAACTGCAAGGTCGTCTGCCAATCCGCGTTGAACTGCAGGCACTGACCACCAGCGACTTCGAGCGTATTCTGACCGAGCCGAATGCCTCTATCACCGTGCAGTACAAAGCACTGATGGCGACTGAAGGCGTAAATATCGAGTTTACCGACTCCGGTATTAAACGCATCGCGGAAGCGGCATGGCAGGTGAACGAATCTACCGAAAACATCGGTGCTCGTCGTTTACACACTGTTCTGGAGCGTTTAATGGAAGAGATTTCCTACGACGCCAGCGATTTAAGCGGTCAAAATATCACTATTGACGCAGATTATGTGAGCAAACATCTGGATGCGTTGGTGGCAGATGAAGATCTGAGCCGTTTTATCCTATAATCGCGTTCAATCATTTTCATCATTGTTTGATGGGGCTGAAAGGCCCCATTTTTATTGGCGCGTATTATGACTGAACAACAAATTAGCCGAACTCAGGCGTGGCTGGAAAGTTTACGACCTAAAACCCTCCCCCTCGCCTTTGCTGCAATTATCGTCGGGACGGCGCTGGCATGGTGGCAAGGTCATTTTGATCCGCTGGTCGCCCTGCTGGCACTGATTACCGCCGGGCTATTACAGATCCTTTCTAACCTCGCCAATGATTACGGCGATGCGGTAAAAGGCAGCGATAAACCTGACCGCATTGGGCCGCTACGCGGCATGCAAAAAGGGGTCATTACCCAGCAAGAGATGAAACGGGCGCTCATTATTACCGTCGTGCTCATCTGTCTCTCCGGGCTGGCACTGGTTGCAGTGGCGTGCCATACGCTGGCTGATTTTGTCGGTTTCCTGATTCTTGGCGGGTTGTCGATCATTGCCGCTATCACCTACACCGTGGGCAATCGTCCTTATGGTTATATCGGTCTGGGGGATATTTCCGTACTGGTTTTCTTTGGCTGGTTAAGCGTCATGGGGAGCTGGTATTTACAGGCTCATACATTGATTCCGGCACTGATCCTTCCGGCGACCGCATGCGGCCTGCTGGCAACGGCAGTACTGAACATTAATAACCTGCGTGATATCAATAGCGACCGCGAAAACGGCAAAAACACGCTGGTGGTGCGCTTAGGTGAAGTGAACGCGCGTCGTTATCATGCCTGCCTGCTGATGGGCTCTCTGGTATGTCTGGCGCTGTTTAATCTCTTTTCGCTGCATAGCCTGTGGGGCTGGCTGTTCCTGCTGGCGGCACCGTTGCTGGTGAAGCAAGCCCGTTATGTGATGCGGGAAATGGACCCGGTGGCGATGCGACCGATGCTGGAACGCACTGTCAAGGGGGCGTTACTGACTAACCTGCTGTTTATTTTAGGGATATTCCTAAGCCAGTGGGCAGCATAACTGACAAATATCAATTAACAATTGATGATTTTGCCAACAGCCCACATAGCGCGATATACTGAAAATTCTCGCAGCAACTGAATGTTAAGCCTATGAAATACGATACTTCCGAGCTTTGTGACATCTATCAAGAAGATGTTAACGTCGTGGAACCGCTGTTCTCCAACTTTGGCGGACGGGCGTCGTTTGGCGGACAAATAATCACGGTAAAATGTTTCGAGGACAACGGGTTGCTGTACGATCTGCTCGAACAGAATGGCCGTGGTCGTGTTCTTGTCGTCGATGGCGGTGGTTCTGTTCGTCGCGCACTGGTCGATGCTGAACTGGCGCGTCTGGCAGTACAAAATGAATGGGAAGGTCTGGTTATTTACGGCGCGGTGCGTCAGGTAGATGACCTGGAAGAGTTGGATATCGGCATCCAGGCGATGGCGGCAATTCCGGTTGGTGCCGCTGGCGAAGGCATTGGCGAAAGCGATGTCCGCGTCAATTTTGGCGGTGTAACCTTCTTCTCCGGCGACCATCTTTATGCCGACAATACCGGGATTATTCTTTCAGAAGATCCGCTGGATATTGAATGATAAGAAAGGCACCGCAAGGTGCCTTTTTTCTGCGTTACCTGTTGGCCTACACAGTAAAGAAATTACGCGAAAGATGAAGCGTAATCAGACCTCTTCCATGCGACCCAGCAGGGCCTGCAGACGTTCCTGCCAGCCGTTCTGCTGTTCTTTCAGATGGTTGTTCTCACGCTCCAGCTCTTCGCGCTGATGCTGGGCATTTTGAACTTCCTGCGACAGTGAGTTGTTTTTTTCTTTCAGCTCTTCGATTTCCATCTGCAACAGAGTGATGGTATCAATCGCCTGCTGTACTTTTGCTTCCAGTTTCTCAAACACTTCTAATGACATTGTCATACCTCTCCTGAATTGCAAGGCGTTGATGGATAAAAAATCCTCGTCCCGATTACCGGTGACGCCTTAATAAATACGAGCGCACTTTAGTTAGCTCCGATTGTATGAAGCCGCGCCATCGCTGTCCAGCGGCACGCCTTGCAGATTACGGTTTGCCACACTTTTCATCCTTCTCCTAGTGACATAATCCACATCAATCGAAAATGTTAATAAATTTGTTGCGCGAATGATCTAACAAACATGCATCATGTACAATCAGATGGAATAAATGGCGCGATAACGCTCATTTTATGACGAAGCACACACATTTTAAGTTCGATATTTCTCGTTTTTGCTCGTTAACGATAAGTTTACAGCATGCCTACAAGCATCGTGGAGGTCCGTGACTTTCACGCATACAACAAACATTAACTCTTCAGGATCCGATTATGAGTCAAACATCAACCTTGAAAGGCCAGTGCATTGCTGAATTCCTCGGTACCGGGTTGTTGATTTTTTTCGGTGTGGGTTGCGTTGCAGCACTAAAAGTCGCTGGTGCGTCTTTTGGTCAGTGGGAAATCAGTGTCATTTGGGGACTGGGGGTGGCAATGGCTATCTACCTGACCGCAGGGGTTTCCGGCGCGCATCTTAATCCCGCTGTTACCATTGCATTGTGGCTGTTTGCCTGTTTCGACAAGCGCAAAGTTATTCCTTTTATCGTTTCACAAGTTGCCGGCGCTTTCTGTGCTGCGGCTTTAGTTTACGGGCTTTACTACAATTTATTTTTCGACTTCGAGCAGACTCATCACATTGTTCGCGGCAGCGTTGAAAGTGTTGATCTGGCAGGCACTTTCTCTACTTACCCTAATCCTCATATCAATTTTGTGCAGGCTTTCGCAGTTGAGATGGTGATTACCGCTATTCTGATGGGGCTGATCCTGGCGTTAACGGACGATGGCAACGGTGTACCACGCGGCCCTTTGGCTCCCTTGCTGATTGGTCTACTGATTGCGGTCATTGGCGCATCTATGGGCCCATTGACGGGTTTTGCCATGAACCCAGCGCGTGACTTCGGTCCGAAAGTCTTTGCCTGGCTGGCGGGCTGGGGCAATGTCGCCTTTACCGGCGGCAGAGACATTCCTTACTTCCTGGTGCCGCTTTTTGGCCCTATCGTTGGCGCGATTGTAGGTGCATTTGCCTACCGCAAACTGATTGGTCGCCATTTGCCTTGCGATATCTGTGTTGTGGAAGAAAAGGAAACCACAACTCCTTCAGAACAAAAAGCTTCGCTGTAATATGACTACGGGACAATTAAACATGGCTGAAAAAAAATATATCGTTGCGCTCGACCAGGGCACCACCAGCTCCCGCGCGGTCGTAATGGATCACGATGCCAATATCATTAGCGTGTCGCAGCGCGAATTTGAGCAAATCTACCCAAAACCAGGTTGGGTAGAACACGACCCAATGGAAATCTGGGCCACCCAAAGCTCCACGCTGGTAGAAGTGCTGGCGAAAGCCGATATCAGTTCCGATCAAATTGCAGCTATCGGTATTACGAACCAGCGTGAAACCACTATTGTCTGGGAAAAAGAAACCGGCAAGCCTATCTATAACGCCATTGTCTGGCAGTGCCGTCGTACCGCAGAAATCTGCGAGCATTTAAAACGTGACGGTTTAGAAGATTATATCCGCAGCAATACCGGTCTGGTGATTGACCCGTACTTTTCTGGCACCAAAGTGAAGTGGATCCTCGACCATGTGGAAGGCTCTCGCGAGCGTGCACGTCGTGGTGAATTGCTGTTTGGTACGGTTGATACGTGGCTTATCTGGAAAATGACTCAGGGCCGTGTCCATGTGACCGATTACACCAACGCCTCTCGTACCATGTTGTTCAACATCCATACCCTGGACTGGGACGACAAAATGCTGGAAGTGCTGGATATTCCGCGCGAGATGCTGCCAGAAGTGCGTCGTTCTTCCGAAGCATACGGTCAGACTAACATTGGCGGCAAAGGCGGCACGCGTATTCCAATCTCCGGGATCGCCGGTGACCAGCAGGCCGCGCTGTTTGGTCAGTTGTGCGTGAAAGAAGGGATGGCGAAGAACACCTATGGCACTGGCTGCTTTATGCTGATGAACACTGGCGAGAAAGCGGTGAAATCAGAAAACGGCCTGCTGACCACCATCGCCTGCGGCCCGACTGGCGAAGTGAACTATGCGTTGGAAGGTGCGGTGTTTATGGCAGGCGCATCCATTCAGTGGCTGCGCGATGAGATGAAGTTGATTAACGACGCCTACGATTCCGAATATTTCGCCACCAAAGTGCAAAACACCAATGGTGTGTATGTGGTTCCGGCATTTACCGGGCTGGGTGCGCCGTACTGGGACCCGTATGCGCGCGGGGCGATTTTCGGTCTGACTCGTGGGGTGAACGCTAACCACATTATACGCGCGACGCTGGAGTCTATTGCTTATCAGACGCGTGACGTGCTGGAAGCGATGCAGGCCGACTCTGGTATCCGTCTGCACGCCCTGCGCGTGGATGGTGGCGCAGTAGCAAACAATTTCCTGATGCAGTTCCAGTCCGATATTCTCGGCACCCGCGTTGAGCGCCCGGAAGTGCGCGAAGTCACCGCATTGGGTGCGGCCTATCTCGCAGGCCTGGCGGTTGGCTTCTGGCAGAACCTCGACGAGCTGCAAGAGAAAGCGGTGATTGAGCGCGAGTTCCGTCCAGGCATCGAAACCACTGAGCGTAATTACCGTTACGCAGGCTGGAAAAAAGCGGTCAAACGCGCGATGGCGTGGGAAGAACACGACGAGTAATGTAAATGCCGGATGAAGCGTTTATGCCGCATCCGGTAGTCCTGAAACGTGCGGGGGCAACCCCGCACACATCAATAATCCCACCCTTCCCCTGTGCTACACTTCGCGCCATTCCTTACTGCTTAGAGTTTGCTATGAGACGAGAACTTGCCATCGAATTTTCCCGCGTCACCGAATCTGCGGCGCTGGCTGGCTACAAATGGTTAGGACGCGGCGATAAAAACACCGCGGACGGCGCGGCGGTAAACGCCATGCGTATTATGCTCAACCAGGTCAACATTGACGGCACCATCGTCATTGGTGAAGGTGAAATCGACGAAGCACCGATGCTCTACATTGGTGAAAAAGTCGGTACTGGTCGCGGCGACGCGGTAGATATTGCTGTTGATCCGATTGAAGGCACGCGCATGACGGCGATGGGCCAGGCTAACGCGCTGGCGGTGCTGGCAGTAGGCGATAAAGGCTGCTTCCTCAATGCGCCGGATATGTATATGGAGAAGCTGATTGTCGGGCCGGGAGCCAAAGGCACCATTGATCTGAACCTGCCGCTGGCGGATAACCTGCGCAATGTAGCGGCGGCGCTCGGCAAACCGTTGAGCGAACTGACGGTAACGATTCTAGCTAAACCACGCCACGATGCCGTTATCGCTGAAATGCAGCAACTCGGCGTACGCGTATTTGCTATTCCGGATGGCGACGTTGCGGCCTCAATTCTCACCTGTATGCCAGACAGCGAAGTTGACGTGCTGTACGGTATTGGTGGCGCGCCGGAAGGCGTAGTTTCTGCGGCGGTGATCCGCGCATTAGATGGCGACATGAACGGTCGTCTGCTGGCGCGTCATGACGTCAAAGGCGACAACGAAGAGAATCGTCGCATTGGCAAGCAGGAGCTGGCACGCTGCAAAGCGATGGGCATCGAAGCCGGTAAAGTATTGCGCCTGGGCGATATGGCGCGCAGCGATAACGTCATCTTCTCTGCCACCGGTATTACCAAAGGCGATCTGCTGGAAGGCATTAGCCGCAAAGGCAATATCGCGACTACCGAAACGCTGCTGATCCGCGGCAAGTCACGCACCATTCGCCGCATTCAGTCCATCCACTATCTGGATCGCAAAGACCCGGAAATGCAGGTGCACATCCTCTGATTGATTTGATCGATTGAGCCTTCCAGTCCTTCGGGACTGGAATTTTTTTGTTCGGAGAACGAAGATAAGGCAAGTCAATCAAAACAGGAGAAAAACATGGCTGATTGGGTAACAGGCAAAGTCACTAAAGTGCAGAACTGGACCGACGCCCTGTTTAGTCTCACCGTTCACGCCCCCGTGCTTCCGTTTACCGCCGGGCAATTCACCAAGCTTGGCCTTGAAATCGACGGCGAACGCGTCCAGCGCGCCTACTCCTATGTTAACTCGCCCGATAATCCCGATCTGGAGTTTTACCTGGTCACCGTCCCCGATGGCAAATTAAGCCCACGATTGGCGGCACTGAAACCAGGCGATGAAGTGCAGGTGGTTAGCGAAGCAGCTGGCTTCTTTGTTCTGGATGAAGTACCAGATTGCGAAACGCTATGGATGCTGGCAACCGGTACAGCGATTGGCCCTTATTTATCGATTCTGCAACTAGGCAAAGATTTAGATCGCTTCAAAAATCTGGTCCTGGTTCACGCCGCACGTTATGCCGCCGACTTAAGCTATTTGCCACTGATGCAAGAACTGGAAAAACGCTACGAAGGCAAACTGCGCATTCAGACGGTGGTCAGTCGGGAAACGGCAGCGGGGTCGCTCACCGGACGGATACCGGCATTAATTGAAAGTGGGGAACTGGAAAGCGCGATTGGCCTGCCGATGAATAAAGAAACCAGCCATGTGATGCTGTGCGGCAATCCACAGATGGTGCACGATACACAACAGTTGCTGAAAGAGACCCGGCAGATGACGAAACATTTACGTCGCCGACCGGGCCATATGACAGCGGAGCATTACTGGTAAGCGGTTACTTATCGATAAACGGCACGATGAGCAAATCCGCACTCATCTTATTGATCATCCCGCGATATGCCGGCATCAAACGGTTGATAAATGAGTGATGATGACCACAGACAAGGAGGTCGCACTGCTCTTTTTGCATAATTTCCAGCAGTGTTTCCGGCATTTCTCCGCGTTCAATACGCAGTTTTGTCTTCGGCCATTGAATATTTTTCGTCAGTTTATACAGCTTGTTATCCGACTTATTCTTCAACAATTGAAGAATATCTTCTGTTGCAGGGAAGTAGATACCCGGATACAACTCGCTTAAGCCATCATCAATATGAATTAACGTCAGGTGAGCGTCATTATGTCTGGCGAGCTCCAGAGCTTTATTCACCAGTAAGGCATCTTCTTCATTCCCGGAAGGTAATGACTCCAACTTATTGATAGTGTTTTATGTTCAGATAATGCCCGATGACTTTGTCATGCAGCTCCACCGATTTTGAGAACGACAGCGACTTCCGTCCCAGCCGTGCCAGGTGCTGCCTCAGATTCAGGTTATGCCGCTCAATTCGCTGCGTATATCGCTTGCTGATTACGTGCAGCTTTCCCTTCAGGCGGGATTCATACAGTGGCCAGCCATCCGTCATCCATATCACCACGTCAAAGGGTGACAGCAAGCTCATAAGACGCCCCAGCGTCGCCATAGTGCGTTCACCGAATACGTGCGCAACAACCGTCTTCCGGAGCCTGTCATACGCGTAAAACAGCCAGCGCTG
>NZ_MECT01000587.1:0-14620 GCF_001722145.1 Shigella sp. FC1544 | reverse complement strand
ACTGGCCGATAAACCGGGTCGGCGAACTGCTCCCCTGGCGCGTAGCACTGCCGACTGAATAACACATCCCCGTCAATACGGTTCTTGCTGCACGCTTACACTTAACTTTATGACATCATACTGCTTTTAGAAGTGAAAAATTAAAAGGGAGAGACTCCGCTCTCCCATTATTGGCTATTTTGCAGGGTTACTGCGTGGTACCGTCGGTTTTGGTATCGACATCATTATTGATGCCATCACCGGTTTGTACCTTTTTATTGATATCCGGACATCGACCATCTTTGCACATGGTGTTCTTGTGCTCTTCATCTTTGGTCATTCCGTCATTGTTCATTGAAGAACCATCCGAATGCAGCATTGTGCCGCCAGAACCGGTATTTACCCCGTTATTGTCGACGTTATTTGGCGCGACATTTTCACGGGCGTCAGGGGCTACCTGGCCCGCATCAGTTGCGGCGTTTGCCTGGCCGTTATTAGTTTGCGCTCCGCTATCGGCAGCCAGTGCGGCACCGCTGGCAAGGCTTAGAGTGGCAGTCAGAAATAATGTGGCCAGTTTTGTCATTTTCATAGGATGCTCCTGTTATGGTCGTTATGTCGGATAACCTCTTCCAACAGTGCATTTGCAGGTGAATATAAGGCATTGGTTTAAGATTTCAGCCAGTTTATGAAACGCAGCAGAGAATCTTGAAATAATTAACAAACAAAGGAGTTACAGTTAGAAATTGTAGGAGAGATCTCGTTTTTCGCGACAATCTGGCGTTTTTCTTGCTAATTCCAGGATTAATCCGTTCATAATGTAAAACCCCGTTTACACATTCTGACGGAAGATATAGATTGGAAGTATTGCATTCACTAAGATAAGTATGGCAACACTGGAACAGACATGAATTATCAGAACGACGATTTACGCATCAAAGAAATCAAAGAGTTACTTCCTCCTGTCGCATTGCTGGAAAAATTCCCCGCTACTGAAAATGCCGCGAATACGGTTGCCCATGCCCGAAAAGCGATCCATAAGATCCTGAAAGGTAATGATGATCGCCTGTTGGTGGTGATTGGCCCGTGCTCAATTCATGATCCTGTCGCGGCTAAAGAGTATGCCACTCGCTTGCTGGCGCTGCGTGAAGAGCTGAAAGATGAGCTGGAAATCGTAATGCGCGTCTATTTTGAAAAGCCGCGTACCACGGTGGGCTGGAAAGGGCTGATTAACGATCCGCATATGGATAACAGCTTCCAGATCAACGACGGTCTTCGTATAGCCCGTAAATTGCTGCTTGATATTAACGACAGCGGTCTGCCAGCGGCGGGTGAGTTTCTCGATATGATCACCCCACAATATCTCGCTGACCTGATGAGCTGGGGCGCAATTGGCGCACGTACCACCGAATCGCAGGTGCACCGCGAACTGGCATCAGGGCTTTCTTGTCCAGTCGGCTTCAAAAATGGCACCGACGGTACGATTAAAGTGGCTATCGATGCCATTAATGCCGCCGGTGCGCCGCACTGCTTCCTGTCCGTAACGAAATGGGGGCATTCGGCGATTGTGAATACCAGCGGTAACGGCGATTGCCATATCATTCTGCGCGGCGGTAAAGAGCCTAACTACAGCGCGAAGCACGTTGCTGAAGTGAAAGAAGGGCTGAACAAAGCAGGCCTGCCAGCACAGGTGATGATCGATTTCAGCCATGCTAACTCGTCCAAACAATTCAAAAAGCAGATGGATGTTTGTGCTGACGTTTGCCAGCAGATTGCCGGTGGCGAAAAGGCCATTATTGGCGTGATGGTGGAAAGCCATCTGGTGGAAGGCAATCAGAGCCTCGAGAGCGGGGAGCCGCTGGCCTACGGTAAGAGCATCACCGATGCCTGCATCGGCTGGGAAGATACCGATGCTCTGTTACGTCAACTGGCGAATGCAGTAAAAGCGCGTCGCGGGTAAGGTTTAATTGTCGGATGCGCCGTCAGAGTGGCGTATCCGATGAATCACCACAGGCCTGATAAGTCGCGCAGCGTCGCATCAGGCAATGTGCTCCATTGTTAGCAACAAAAAAGCCGACTCACTTGCAGTCGGCTTTCTCATTTTAAACGAATGACGTTTACTTCGCTTTACCCTGGTTTGCAACCGCCGCTGCTTTCGCTGCGATCTCGTCAGCATTACCCAGATAATAGCGTTTCAGCGGTTTGAAATTCTCGTCGAACTCATACACCAGCGGCACGCCAGTCGGGATATTCAGCTCAAGAATCTCTTCTTCGCTCATGTTATCAAGATATTTCACCAGCGCACGCAGGGAGTTACCGTGTGCGGCGATGATTACGCGCTCACCGCTCTTCATACGCGGTAGAATAGTTTCATTCCAGTAAGGGATCACGCGGTCAATGGTCAGCGCCAGGCTTTCCGTCAGCGGCAGTTCTTTCTCGCTCAGTTTCGCGTAACGCGGATCGTGACCCGGATAACGCTCATCATCTTTAGTCAGTTCCGGCGGAGTCACTGCAAAACCACGACGCCACTGTTTCACCTGCTCGTCGCCATACTTTTCAGCAGTTTCCGCTTTGTTCAGACCCTGCAACGCACCGTAGTGACGTTCGTTCAGTTTCCAGGATTTCTCAACGGGCAGCCATGCCTGATCCAGTTCGTCCAGCACATTCCACAGGGTATGGATAGCGCGTTTCAGCACAGAAGTGTAAGCAAAGTCAAAGCTGTAACCTTCCTCTTTCAGCAGCTTACCTGCTGCTTTTGCTTCGCTTACGCCTTTCTCAGACAGATCCACGTCGTACCAACCGGTGAAACGGTTTTCTTTGTTCCACTGACTTTCGCCATGACGAACCAGAACCAGCTTAGTTACAGCCATATACTTACTCCTCAAATCATCTTTTAATGATAATAATTCTCATTATATTGCCGCGACGAAGCAACAGCAATGCTTACGCATAACCATAGCGAAAATAGTGGCGCAGTGTAAGGTTGTTGTGAATATTGAGTTGCAAATATGTCGGTGTTTGCTGGTGATTTGAACAATATGAGATAAAGCCCTCATGACGAGGGCTTAACATTACTCAGCAATAAACTGATATTCCGTCAGGCTGGAATACTCTTCGCCAGGACGCAGGAAGCAGTCCGGTTGCGGCCATTCAGGGTGGTTCGGGCTGTCCGGCAGAAACTCGCTTTCCAACGCCAGCCCTTGCCAGTCGGCGTAAGGTTCTGTTCCCCGCGACGGTGTGCCGCCGAGGAAGTTGCCGGAGTAGAATTGCAGAGCCGGAGCGGTGGTGTAGACCTTCAGCTGCAATTTTTCATCTGCTGACCAGACATGCGCCGCCACTTTCTTGCCATCGCCTTTGGCCTGTAACAAGAATGCGTGATCGTAACCTTTCACTTTGCGCTGATCGTCGTCGGCAAGAAACTCACTGGCGATGATTTTGGCGCTGCGGAAATCAAAAGACGTTCCGGCGACAGATTTCAGGCCGTCGTGCGGAATGCCGCCTTCATCAACCGGCAGATATTCGTCCGCCAGAATCTGCAACTTGTGATTGCGCACGTCAGACTGCTCGCCGTCAAGATTGAAATAGACGTGATTAGTCATATTCACCGGGCAAGGTTTATCAACTGTGGCGCGATAAGTAATGGAGATACGGTTATCGTCGGTCAGACGATATTGCACCGTTGCGCCGAGATTACCCGGGAAGCCCTGATCGCCATCATCTGAACTCAGGGCAAACAGCACCTGACGATCGTTCTGGTTCACAATCTGCCAGCGACGTTTGTCGAACCCTTCCGGGCCGCCGTGCAGCTGGTTAACGCCCTGACTTGGCGAAAGGGTCACGGTTTCACCGTCAAAGGTATAACGGCTATTGGCGATGCGGTTGGCATAACGGCCAATAGAGGCCCCCAGAAACGCGGCCTGATCCTGATAGCATTCCGGGCTGGCACAGCCGAGCAGCGCCTCGCGGACGCTGCCATCGGAAAGCGGAATACGGGCTGAAAGTAAAGTCGCACCCCAGTCCATCAGCGTGACTACCATCCCTGCGTTGTTACGCAAAGTTAACAGTCGGTACGGCTGACCATCGGGTGCCAGTGCGGGAGTTTCGTTCAGCACTGTCCTGCTCCTTGTGATGGTTTACAAACGTAAAAAGTCTCTTTAATACCTGTTTTTGCTTCATATTGTTCAGCGACAGCTTGCTGTACGGCAGGCACCAGCTCTTCCGGGATCAACGCGACGATACAGCCGCCAAATCCGCCGCCGGTCATGCGTACGCCACCTTTGTCGCCAATCACAGCTTTGACGATTTCTACCAGAGTGTCAATTTGCGGCACGGTGATTTCGAAATCATCGCGCATAGAGGCATGAGACTCCGCCATCAACTCGCCCATACGTTTCAGGTCGCCCTGCTCCAGCGCGCTGGCAGCTTCAACGGTGCGGGCGTTTTCAGTCAGGATATGCCGCACGCGTTTCGCCACGATTGGGTCCAGCTCATGTGCAACAGCGTTGAACTCTTCAATGGTAACATCGCGCAGGGCTGGCTGCTGGAAGAAACGCGCACCGGTTTCGCACTGTTCACGACGGGTGTTGTATTCGCTGCCAACCAGGGTACGTTTGAAGTTACTGTTGATGATGACGACAGCCACACCTTTCGGCATGGAAACTGCTTTGGTCCCCAGTGAACGACAGTCAATCAGCAAGGCATGATCTTTCTTGCCGAGTGCGGAAATTAGCTGATCCATGATCCCGCAGTTACAGCCAACAAACTGGTTTTCTGCTTCCTGACCGTTAAGCGCGATTTGTGCGCCGTCCAGCGGCAGATGATAAAGCTGCTGCAATACGGTTCCGACCGCGACTTCCAGTGAAGCGGAAGAACTTAACCCGGCACCCTGCGGCACATTGCCGCTGATCACCATGTCCACACCGCCGAAGCTGTTGTTACGCAGTTGCAGATGTTTCACCACGCCACGAACGTAGTTCGCCCATTGATAGTTTTCATGCGCGACAATGGGCGCATTGAGGGAAAACTCGTCGAGCTGATTTTCATAATCGGCTGCCATCACGCGAACTTTACGGTCATCGCGTGGTGCACAGCTGATCACGGTTTGATAATCAATCGCGCAGGGCAGAACGAAACCGTCGTTGTAGTCCGTGTGTTCACCAATCAAATTCACGCGGCCAGGCGCCTGAATGGTGTGAGTGGCAGGGTAGCCAAATGCGTTGGCAAACAGAGATTGTGTTTTTTCTTTCAGACTCATTTCTTACACTCCGGATTCGCGAAAATGGATATCGCTGACTGCGCGCAAACGCTCTGCTGCCTGTTCTGCGGTCAGGTCTCGCTGGGTCTCTGCCAGCATTTCATAACCAACCATAAATTTACGTACGGTGGCGGAGCGCAGCAGAGGCGGATAAAAGTGCGCGTGCAGCTGCCAGTGTTGATTCTCTTCGCCATTAAATGGTGCGCCGTGCCAGCCCATAGAGTAGGGGAAGGAGCACTGGAAGAGGTTGTCATAACGACTGGTCAGCTTTTTCAACGCCAGCGCCAAATCGCTGCGCTGGGCGTCGGTCAAATCGGTGATCCGCAAAACGTGGGCTTTGGGCAGCAGTAGCGTTTCGAACGGCCAGGCAGCCCAGTAAGGCACAACGGCTAACCAGTGTTCGGTTTCGACAACGGTACGGCTACCGTCTGCCAGCTCGCGCTGAACATAATCCACCAGCATTGGTGATTTCTGTTCGGCAAAATATTCTTTTTGCAGGCGGTCTTCGCGCTCAGCTTCGTTAGGCAGGAAGCTATTTGCCCAAATCTGTCCGTGCGGATGCGGGTTAGAGCAGCCCATCGCCGCACCTTTGTTTTCAAAGACCTGCACCCACGGGTACGTTTTTCCCAGCTCTGCGGTTTGCTCCTGCCAGGTTTTGACGATTTCCGTCAATGCCGCAACGCTCAGTTCTGGCAACGTTTTACTGTGATCCGGTGAAAAGCAGATCACCCGGCTGGTACCGCGCGCGCTCTGGCAACGCATCAAAGGATCGTTGCTTTCTGGCGCATCTGGCGTGTCAGACATCAAGGCCGCAAAGTCATTAGTGAAAACGTAAGTCCCGGTGTAATCGTGGTTTTTATCGCCTGTCACCCGCACATTACCTGCGCAGAGGAAGCAATCTTGATCGTGCGCAGGTAACACCTGTTTGGCTGGCGTTTCCTGCGCCCCCTGCCAGGGGCGCTTAGCGCGGTGCGGTGAAACCAGAATCCATTGCCCGGTGAGCGGGTTGTAGCGGCGATGTGGATGATCAACGGGATTAAATTGCGTCATGGTCGTTCCTTAATCGGGATATCCCTGTGGATGGCGTGACTGCCAGTGCCAGGTGTCCTGCGCCATTTCATCGAGTGTGCGCGTTACGCGCCAGTTCAGTTCACGGTCGGCTTTGCTGGCGTCCGCCCAGTAGGCCGGAAGGTCGCCCTCGCGACGCGGTGCAAAATGATAGTTAACCGGTTTGCCGCAGGCTTTGCTGAAGGCATTAACCACGTCCAGCACGCTGCTGCCTATGCCAGCGCCGAGGTTGTAGATGTGTACGCCTGGCTTGTTCGCCAGTTTTTCCATCGCCACGACGTGACCGTCCGCCAGATCCATTACGTGGATGTAATCGCGTACGCCAGTACCATCTTCGGTCGGATAATCGTTACCAAAAATCGCCAGCGAGTCGCGACGGCCTACAGCAACCTGGGCGATGTATGGCATCAGGTTATTCGGAATGCCTTGCGGATCTTCGCCCATATCGCCCGACGGATGCGCGCCAACCGGGTTGAAGTAGCGCAGCAGGGCAATGCTCCAGTCCGGCTGGGCTTTTTGCAGATCGGTGAGGATCTGTTCCACCATCAGCTTGCTTTTGCCGTAAGGGCTTTGCGGTGTGCCGGTCGGGAAGCTTTCAACGTATGGAATTTTGGGCTGATCGCCATAAACGGTGGCGGAGGAGCTAAAAATAAAGTTTTTGACGTTAGCGGCGCGCATGGCGCTAATCAGGCGCAGAGTACCGTTGACATTGTTGTCGTAATATTCCAGCGGTTTTTGTACCGATTCGCCAACGGCTTTCAGCCCGGCGAAGTGGATCACGGTGTCGATAGCGTGATCGTGCAGGATCTCGGTCATCAACGCTTCGTTACGAATATCGCCTTCAACAAACGTTGGATGTTTGCCGCCTAAACGCTCGATAACAGGCAGTACGCTGCGCTTACTGTTACAGAGGTTATCAAGAATGATGACATCATGACCGTTTTGCAGTAATTGCACGCAGGTATGACTTCCAATGTAACCGCTACCACCGGTAACCAGAACTCTCATAATTCGCTCCATTAGGCTTATGGTATGAAATAACCATAGCATAACAAAGATGCGAAAAGTGTGACATGGAATAAATTAGTGGAATCGTTTACACAAGAATTTAGCCGTTTTTTATGCGCGATTAAGTGATTATAAAACAGAGGGTTTATGAATGATTGCGCTTTTTATCTGAAAAAAGAAGCGGTTTCATGCCTGCATGCGTCGAACCGTTGGCCGGAGAGGGCGCTTAGGCCGCCTCCGGCAAGGTCAGCACTACCGACTCAATATATTTTTGTCAGCACATAGCGATAGAGTCCACCGTCCGGCACGAACTCAAGGCGATGGGTAATACAGGCAGGCGCATCTTCAGCGTGGTGCGAAACAAACAACAATTGCGTTTCACCTTCGCTAATCAGCACATCAACAAAACGGCGGATAAGCTGGCGATTGAGCGGATCAAGCCCCTGTAGTGGTTCATCGAGAATAAGCAACGTCGGATGTTTCACCAGTGCGCGGACGATCAGCGCCAGATGCTGCTGTCCCCAGGAAAGACTATGGAACGGAGCGTCAGCCGTACGTTTATCAATGCCGAGAATATCCAGCCACTGCTGCACCAGTTTTTGCTGGCGATCCGAAACGGCCTGATAAATGCCAATCGAATCAAAATAGCCAGAAAGAATCACATTACGCACGGTAGTGCTGACCCGGTAATCCAGATGCAAACTACTGCTGACGTAACCGATATGCTTTTTGATATCCCAGATGGTTTCGCCGCTGCCGCGACGTCGTCCGAAAAGCGTCAAATCGTTGCTGTAACCTTGCGGATGATCGCCAGTAACCAGGCTTAATAACGTCGATTTTCCTGCACCATTTGGCCCGACAATTTGCCAGTGTTCACCTGGATTCACCTGCCAGCTAAGGTTATTAAGAATGGGGCGATCGTTATAAGAAACCACGCCATTGTTCAGCACAATGCGCGGTTCGTTGGCGGGTAAGGCGTGACGTGCTGAAGGTTCATCCGGCTCCGGCAGTTGCACACCTTCAAGCTGTTCACTATGTGCCAGTTGCGCGACGAGTGCTTGTTGGAGCAGTTCCTCTTTAGCGCCAGTTTCCGCTAACGTGCAATCCGCCAGCACGCCAGCAAACTGGACAAACTCCGGGATCTCATCGAAGCGATTGAGCACCAGTACCAGAGTAATACCGGACTGATGTAACGAGACGAGTCGCTCAGCCAGCTGCTGACGTGAGGCAACATCCAGGCCATCGAACGGCTCATCAAGAATCAACAAGTCAGGCTCCGACATCAGCGCCTGACACAGCAGGGTTTTTCGCGTCTCGCCAGTGGAAAGGTATTTAAAGCGTCGGTCGAGGAGGGCGGTAATACCGAACTGCTGCGCCAGTTGCATGCAACGCGGTGCATCCTTTACTTCATCCTGAATGATCTCAGCCGTAGTGCGTCCGGTGTCATCTTCGCCAGGGCCGAGCATATCGGTGTTATTCCGCTGCCATTCGTCGCTGACGAGTTTTTGCAATTGCTCGAAGGAGAGACGAGTGATGTGGGAAAACTGGCTTTGCCGTTCACCTTTCAAAAGCGGAAGTTCCCCCGCCAGCGCGCGGGCCAGGGCCGATTTCCCGCTTCCATTCGAACCGACAAACGCCCAACTATCACCCGCGTTTAACGTTAGCTGAGGCAATTGCAGCGTTTTTGTGTCGCTAAGACGAAACGTGCCTTGCAAAATTTGCAACGATGACATTTTATATCCCATTTTGTGCAGCGATTACTGACAGGGATACGTGTTTCATAACAAATTGTCAACACGCTTAGCACAGCGTGGCGATAATCACGCTGTCAGCATTAAAGTAGGCCGTGACATTCTGCCCTTGCTGAAGAGAAGTCGCTTCATTTACCGGCACTGTGGCGCACAGTGTTTGCCCGTCGGGTAGCGCCATTAATACTTCGCACTGCTCTGCGCCGCGCTCAATATGACTAATAATACCCGGTAATTGGTTGTTGGCGTTTTGTGCGACCGCTTCGTCCTGAGTAATGCCTACCCACGGCGCTTTTAGCAATATCAACACTTCTTTGCCTTCATCCAGCCCCAGACGTGCGCCGCTTTGTGCGGTAATTGCGACTTTCAGGCGTGTTTTTCCGTCAGCCAGTAAGACATCAACATGCTGTTGAACGTCATCATGATCGCGGGCGGTGATGGTACCGAACCACTGGTTACGGGCGCTGGTTTGCAGTGAAAAACGTGAGATCGCGGCCAGCAGGCTGTTCAGCGGCAGGGCGTCATCGTCACTTAACACATCAAAGGCTTTTTGCTGGATTTGCGCCAGTAAGTCATAGAGCTGAATCAGTCGCTGACCATAGCGGGTCAGTACTGCGCCGCCGCCACCTTTACCGCCTGTTGCGCGCTCAACCAGAATATGCTCGCTTAACTGATTCATCTCGTTAATGGCATCCCAGGCGCTTTTATAGCTGATACCGGCATCTTTCGCTCCCTGGCTAATGGAACCGGAAAGCGCAATGTGTTTTAGTAGCGAAATCCGGCGCGGGTCGGCGAATAATTTTTGTTGGAGCTTAAGGGTGAGAAGGATTTCGGCCTGCATAACAATGTCCTGGCAAAAGTCTTATTGTGACGGAAAACGAACGCCACGCAAAGCTGACCGCACAAAAGGGGAGTGCTTTTCTGTGCTTAGCGGTTAGAATAGTCTCATGACTATATCTGGAGTTGACCATGTTAGAGTTATTAAAAAGTCTGGTATTCGCCGTAATCATGGTACCTGTCGTGATGGCCATCATCCTGGGTCTGATTTACGGTCTTGGTGAAGTATTCAACATCTTTTCTGGTGTTGGTAAAAAAGACCAGCCCGGACAAAATCATTGATTCCCTGAATGCCCACTTAGTCGGGCATTTCTTTTTCTCAACTTCCTGCTTTTCCAGCCGATATTTTTTCTTATCTACCTCACAAAGGTTAGCAATAACTGCTGGGAAAATTCTGAGCTAGCCGTTATATTGTCACCTATATAACGTTACATTAAGGGGTTACCAATGGCTCGTAAATGGTTGAACTTGTTTGCCGGGGCGGCACTCTCTTTCGCTGTTGCTGGCAATACACTGGCAGATGAAGGGAAAATCACGGTGTTCGCCGCCGCATCACTGACTAACGCAATGCAGGACATTGCTACGCAGTATAAAAAAGAAAAAGGCGTGGATGTGGTTTCTTCTTTCGCTTCGTCATCTACTCTGGCCCGTCAGATTGAAGCGGGAGCGCCTGCGGATCTGTTTATCTCTGCCGATCAGAAATGGATGGATTATGCGGTTGATAAAAAAGCGATCGATACGGCTTCGCGCCAGACACTGCTCGGCAATAGCCTGGTCGTTGTAGCACCGAAAGCCAGCGAGCAGAAAGATTTCATCATCGACAGCACAACTAACTGGACTTCGCTGCTGAATGGCGGTCGCCTCGCGGTTGCCATCCGGAACATGTCCCTGCTGGCATTTATGCAAAAGAAGCACTGCAAAAACTGGGCGCATGGGATACGCTCTCCCCGAAATTGGCTCCGGCGGAAGATGTTCGTGGCGCGCTGGCGTTGGTCGAACGCAATGAAGCGCCGTTGGGCATTGTTTACGGTTCTGACGCAGTTGTCAGCAAAGGGGTAAAAGTGGTTGCCACCTTCCCGGAAGATTCACATAAAAAAGTGGAATATCCGGTTGCTGTTGTGGAAGGGCATAACAATGCGACAGTGAAAGCATTTTATGATTATCTGAAGGGACCGCAGGCAGCGGAAATCTTTAAACGTTACGGATTTACAACCAAGTAATGATACTGACCGATCCAGAATGGCAGGCAGTTTTATTAAGCCTGAAAGTTTCTTCCCTGGCTGTGCTGTTTAGCCTGCCGTTTGGGATCTTTTTTGCCTGGTTACTGGTGCGTTGCACGTTTCCGGGCAAAGCTCTGCTCGACAGCGTACTGCATCTACCGCTGGTGTTACCGCCCGTGGTCGTCGGTTACTTATTATTAGTTTCGATGGGACGGCGCGGATTTATCGGTGAACGTCTGTATGACTGGTTTGGTATTACCTTCGCCTTTAGCTGGCGCGGCGCGGTTCTCGCTGCCGCCGTCATGTCGTTTCCGCTGATGGTGCGGGCAATTCGTCTGGCGCTGGAAGGGGTTGATGTCAAACTCGAACAGGCCGCAAGAACACTAGGTGCCGGGCGCTGGCGCGTTTTCTTTACTATCACGTTACCGCTGACCTTACCGGGAATTATTGTTGGTACGGTACTGGCTTTTGCTCGTTCTCTCGGTGAGTTTGGTGCAACCATCACCTTTGTGTCGAACATTCCTGGCGAAACGCGAACCATTCCCTCTGCCATGTATACCCTGATCCAGACCCCCGGCGGGGAAAGTGGCGCGGCGAGACTGTGCATTATTTCTATTGCGCTGGCGATGATCTCCCTGTTGATTTCAGAATGGCTGGCCAGAATCAGCCGTGAACGGGCGGGGCGCTAATCATGCTGGAACTGAATTTTTCCCAGACGTTGGGCAACCATTGCCTGACTATTAATGAAACGCTGCCCGCCAATGGCATCACTGCTATCTTTGGCGTCTCCGGTGCCGGAAAAACTTCGCTGATTAACGCCATCAGTGGACTGACGCGCCCGCAAAAAGGGAGGATTGTCCTCAATGGTCGGGTACTAAATGATGCCGAAAAAGGTATCTGCCTGACGCCAGAAAAGCGTCGCGTTGGCTATGTTTTTCAGGATGCGCGGCTGTTTCCGCATTACAAAGTGCGTGGCAATCTGCGCTACGGCATGGCGAAAAGCATGGTCGATCAGTTCGATAAGCTGGTGGCGCTTTTAGGCATTGAACCGTTGCTTGACCGTTTACCAGGCAGCCTGTCCGGAGGCGAAAAACAGCGCGTAGCGATTGGGCGGGCTTTGCTGACGGCACCAGAATTGCTGTTGCTGGATGAACCGCTGGCGTCACTGGATATTCCGCGTAAACGCGAACTGTTGCCTTATCTGCAACGTCTGACGCGGGAAATCAACATCCCGATGTTGTATGTCAGCCATTCGCTGGATGAGATCCTCCATCTGGCAGACAGAGTGATGGTACTGGAAAACGGTCAGGTGAAAGCCTTTGGCGCACTGGAAGAAGTCTGGGGTAGTAGCGTGATGAATCCGTGGCTGCCGAAAGAGCAACAAAGTAGCATTATGAAAGTGACGGTGCTTGAGCATCATCCGCATTACGCGATGACCGCGCTGGCGCTGGGCGATCAGCATTTGTGGGTCAATAAGCTGGACGAACCGCTGCAAGCTGCGCTACGTATCCGCATTCAGGCTTCCGATGTTTCTCTGGTTTTACAACCGCCGCAGCAAACCAGCATTCGTAACGTATTGCGGGCAAAAGTTGTTAATAGTTATGAGGACAACGGTCAGGAGGAAGTGGAGCTGGAAGTCGGCGGTAAAACGCTGTGGGCGCGTATCAGCCCGTGGGCCAGGGATGAACTGGCGATCAAACCAGGCCTGTGGCTGTACGCGCAAATTAAAAGTGTGTCGATAACCGCCTGATTAAATCAGGTGGCTATAAATGAACTGGGCAATGCTGTCGGTGGTGTTATCACCAATCACAATGTTGGCGCGCGCTTTTACCGCGTCATCGGCGTTGCCCATCGCCACGCCTGTACCAGCGGCCTCCAGCATACTGATATCATTAAAGTTATCGCCGAACGCCACGACGTTTTCCATCGACCAGCCTTGCGCCTCAACCCATTTCGTCAAACGTTTACCTTTGCTGTTGCCGCCGCGTGCAATATCAACCTGATCGTGCCAGGACCATTCACACTCCAGTCCCAGTTCATGTTCGACATGCTTACCAAAATGCTGCAATTGCGGCATGTCATCGTGCGTCAGGGCGAACTTCCATACGGCGTTAACTTGTTGCGCCGTTTCAGCCAGAGAAGCGACTTGTGTGAAAGTCGGACGCTGTTCCGGCGGCAGGGTTTGCGCCCAGTTAGACGTGCGAATGACATGCCCGGTCGGGTGCTCATAGACCATTGCATCATCCACATACATCAGACCGTGAATGTGGTGTTCATTCAGCATCTCAATGAGTTGCAGGGCTTTATTAACGGGCATTGGGTCCGCTTCCAGCACGGTTTTTGCATGATAATCATACAAATAGGTGCCATTACAGCAAATAGCAGGTGTATCCAGCGCCAGCGCCTGATAAAAAGGATGAATAGCGACGTGATGGCGACCTGTGACGATGATTAATTGATAGCCTGCTTCGCGAGCGCGGGCCAGGGCTTCTATCGATGAAGGAAGCAGGGTCTTTTTCGGGGTCAATAAGGTGCCGTCAAAGTCGAGAGCAATCACGCGTGTGGTCATGGCGTATTCCAGATTAAGGTTAAGAATTTTCGTCTGCGCGAATGGTACACCGATACCACTATCGGACAAAATTCTGCGTTTTAATTCAGCATTCACCGCCAAAAGCGACTAATTTTAGCTGTTACAGTCAGTTGCTAAATGCAAAGGAGCATTCATGAAGCAAATGCCTCTTAGGAATTAATCCTTTATAATCAATTAATTACAAGTAGTGTTTCGAAATCATTCGAAATTAATTCTAAATGTCTTTCCATTCCCTCCCTCGTCCGTCACGGTATTTATCCGTCATGCTGGATGAACGATGTCCAAGGAGCGCCTGAGTGAAATCACTGCCTTTTTCTGCTGAGTGCAGGCGACCGGATAAACTTCGGATTTCATGAAATGGCGGTGGGTCACCTTCCCATTTCAATCCGGATGTGTCTCGGGCAATCCTGAACTGTGCTGCGATTGTCCTGGCTGTCTTCCCTCCGAGTAACTTTTCGTTTTTACCGTTTATTTTTTTCAAGTTATCCAGTACATCGGTAAGTGTTAAATTCAATCTGGAAATCGTGGTGGGGAGAGTAATGCGAATTTTTGCCCCTGTTTTTTGTTGTTCCACGTATAGCCTGCCATCTCTTATATCCTCCCATCTCATAGCCGCCAGATCTCCTTCGCGCTGTCCTGTTACCAGTGCAAGATCCATGCAAAGGCCGAACCATTCGTTCTGGACGTCTGCTATTTTCCTGATTAACAGATACTCGTCAATTAACAGTCGACTGCGCTTCACTTCAGTTCTGAATGGCCTGGTTGCAGAAGCTGGATCTTCTTCGGCAAGACCAGAAGCTATAGCTGTTTTAAAAATGTCTGTGAAGTGGTCAACAAAAACTGGCCACCGAGTTAGAGTTTTTCCAGTATCGATTTTCCGATTCGTTTGGGGGTAACCCACCGTTATATTCGTGCGGTC
>NZ_MECT01000586.1:0-14676 GCF_001722145.1 Shigella sp. FC1544 | reverse complement strand
CAGCGCTGGCTGTTTTACGCGTATGACAGGCTCCGGAAGACGGTTGTTGCGCACGTATTCGGTGAACGCACTATGGCGACGCTGGGGCGTCTTATGAGCTTGCTGTCACCCTTTGACGTGGTGATATGGATGACGGATGGCTGGCCACTGTATGAATCCCGCCTGAAGGGAAAGCTGCACGTAATCAGCAAGCGATATACGCAGCGAATTGAGCGGCATAACCTGAATCTGAGGCAGCACCTGGCACGGCTGGGACGGAAGTCGCTGTCGTTCTCAAAATCGGTGGAGCTGCATGACAAAGTCATCGGGCATTATCTGAACATAAAACACTATCAATAAGTTGGAGTCATTACCAATTATGGCAAACGGGACAGCGGAAGGTTCCATTATTAATGGGGGGGGCACAGGTAGTTAATGAGGGCTGTCTGGCTGAAAACTCGGTGCTTAATGACGGCGGCACACTCGATGTGCGGGAGAAAGGCAGCGCAACGGGGATACAGCAGAGTAGCCAGGGCGCTTTGGTTGCAACTACCAGGGCGACGCGGGTCACAGGAACACGCGCGGATGGCGTCGCGTTCAGCATCGAGCAGGGTGCGGCGAACAATATCCTGCTGGCAAATGGCGGCGTGTTAACCGTGGAGTCAGACACCTCTTCTGACAAAACACAGGTCAATACGGGCGGACGGGAGATCGTCAAAACAAAAGCCACTGCGACAGGCACGACGCTCACCGGCGGCGAACAAATCGTCGAGGGGGTGGCGAATGAGACAACGATTAACGACGGCGGAATACAAACAGTTTCAGCTAACGGAGAGGCAATAAAAACAAAGATCAATGAAGGCGGTACGCTGACAGTTAACGATAATGGCAAAGCGACAGATACCGTCCAGAACAGCGGTGCCGCTCTCCAGACGAGCACGGCTAACGGTATTGAAATCAGCGGTACTCACCAGTACGGCACTTTTTCCATTTCCGGCAATTTAGCGACCAATATGTTGCTGGAAAATGGCGGTAATTTATTGGTATTAGCAGGTACCGAAGCTCGCGACTCCACGGTTGGCAGCGGTGGAGCCGCCAACGGCAGTTATCGCAGCAACGGGCTGGGCGGTCACATTGAAACCGGGATGCGATTTACCGATGGTAACTGGAACCTGACGCCGTATGCATCGTTAACGGGGGTTCACCGCTGATAACCCTGAATATCATTTATCCAATGGCATGGAATCGAAATCAGTCGATACCCGCAGTTTATATCGTGAACTGGGTGCAACGCTGAGTTACAACATGCGTCTGGGGAACGGTATGGAAGTTGAGCCGTGGCTGAAGGCGGCTGTGCGCAAAGAATTTGTCGATGATAACCGGGTGAAAGTGAATAGTGACGGTAATTTCGTCAATGATTTGTCGGGCAGACGTGGAATATACCAGGCAGGTATTAAAGCCTCATTCAGCAGTAGGTTAAGCGGGCATCTTGGGGTGGGGTATAGCCATGGTGCCGGTGTGGAATCCCCGTGGAACGGGGTAGCTGGTGTGAACTGGTCGTTCTGACCATCAACGAAAAAGCCCACATCTGTGGGCTTTCATGTCACCAGGAGCCGCGGCTCCTTTGCGTATCCTTTTATGTCTCTTCACCGTCTGGTCGGTGTCCTGCTGAGACTGCTAACTTCCTGTTTTTATTGGTGTTGTCCTTATACCGTCCAATCATGATTGGTGGAGCTGGCGGGAGTTGAACCCGCGTCCGAAATTCCTACGTCCTCGGTACTACATGCTTAGTCAGTCTTTACATTCGCTTGCCAGCTGCGGACGGACACGCCACTAACAAACTAGCCTGATTAAGTTTTAACGCTTCAACCCCAGGCAGGGCTTCCACGCGATCTCTTTTGGGTTTGACCTCTCTTGATCCCCGTCCTAAGAGCGGAGGCTAGGGAGAGAGGGCTCTAAGCAGGTTATTAAGCTGCTAAAGCGTAGTTTTCGTCGTTTGCGACTATTTTTTGCGGCTTTTTACGAGGCCAACCGCCCCTCGGCATGCACCTTGGGTTTCGCAAATCCCGTCGAATCCAGAATCAGCCCCAATGTGTAACGGCAAGTATACCAGATTTATGAGCGCCATGACCAGCCTCAATGGCGTTATCGTTAAAGATTTAGCACCCATGTAGCCTGATTTTTATTCGATTAAGCAATGGGATGGCAACATTTGTGTCGGATGTGATAGCCAATAAGATGTTCATTCGCGCCGCCGGAGAGGGAGGCGCGGTGAGGAACTGGTCAATAATTGGAGTGCAGGTTTAACGGTGGGCGTTTTTCATGATACGTGCTTTATCCACCTGCCATTCGCGTTCTTTGATATCTGAACGTTTATCGTGCTGTTTTTTACCTTTGGCGACGCCGATTTTCACTTTGCACCAGGCATTTTTCCAGTACAGGGAGAGCGCCACTACGGTATAGCCTTCTCGATTGACGCGACCGTACAATGAGTCCAGTTCGCGCTGGTTGAGAAGTAACTTGCGGGTACGGGTAGGATCGCACACCACATGCGTGGAGGCCACGGCCATTGGCGTGATGTTAGCGCCAAACAGAAATGCCTCTCCGTCACGCAGAAGGACGTAGCTGTCGCTGATATTGGCTTTTCCTGCGCGCAGGGATTTAACTTCCCAGCCTTGCAGGGCAAGTCCCGCTTCGAACTCTTCTCCGATAAAGTATTCGTGACGGGCGCGCTTGTTAAGCGCGATGGTCGCTGAACCAGGTTTATGTGCTTTTTTCTTCGTCATAAGCGTCGTGAATCATCGGTAATCTGAAATCGAAAACACCCCATATCAATCCTGCGGGGGACAAGGCTCTATCTTAGCATGAACCCGATGTTACCCAGCGCCGGGATAGCGTTTTTTTTACAGCAGGATAAATGATATTATTTGTTGGATTTTTGTTGATGGAAATAGTTATGCCTCAGATTAGCCGGACCGCACTGGTACCCTACAGCGCGGAGCAAATGTATCAGTTAGTGAATGACGTTCAGTCTTATCCTCAGTTTTTGCCGGGTTGTACCGGAAGTCGGATTCTGGAGTCCACTCCTGGGCAGATGACTGCGGCGGTAGATGTCTCTAAGGCTGGGATCAGCAAAACGTTTACTACCCGCAACCAGTTGACCAGTAACCAAAGTATTCTTATGAATCTGGTGGATGGGCCGTTCAAGAAATTGATTGGTGGATGGAAGTTTACGCCGCTGAGCCAGGAGGCGTGTCGTATCGAGTTTCATCTCGACTTTGAGTTTACCAATAAGTTGATTGAACTCGCCTTTGGTCGCGTGTTTAAAGAGCTGGCGTCTAATATGGTCCAGGCTTTTACGGTTCGTGCGAAAGAGGTTTACAGTGCCAGGTAAAATTGCCGTTGAGGTGGCTTATGCGCTACCTGAGAAGCAGTACCTGCAGCGCGTGACGCTGCAGGAGGGCGCGACGGTTGAAGAAGCTATTCGCGCCAGTGGCTTGCTGGAATTGCGTACCGATATCGATTTAACTAAAAACAAAGTCGGCATTTACAGCCGTCCGGCAAAACTAAGCGATAGTGTGCATGATGGCGATCGGGTGGAGATTTATCGCCCTCTCATTGCCGATCCGAAAGAGCTTCGCAGGCAACGAGCAGAAAAATCAGCGAATAAATAACAGACAGAAAAAAGGTGCTCATTGAGCACCTTTTTTAACGTCTTTGAGAGCAACTTTATTATTAGTTACCACTCAGCGCAGGTTTGTTATCAATATTGGTCAACACACCGCTACTGTTAAAGGTCAGCGTCAGCGTTTGCTGCGTTACACCTTCATGACCTGGTTGCTGGCGGAAGACATAGAACCAGGTATTCGTACCAAATGGATCGGACATCAGCGGTGTACCCAATGCGTACGCAACTTGTTGTTGCGTCATGCCAACACGTATTTTGGATACGTCGTTAGCGGTCAGATAGTTCCCCTGGTTGATGTCAGGACGGTAAACCACTCGCTCCAGAGTGGAACAGCCTGCGGTCAACATCAATAGTACTGCTGCTGCAGCAGTCAGCGTTTTACAGCGCATAGTGATTTGATTCCTTTTCGGGCCCGAGCAGTACGTGGCTCATCTGTAATATGCCGATGATAATAGACCTTTCATCACTTTAAAACCTTTTGCTTTCCGGTCTTACGGCGTTTTGCTGTTTACTCTGACCGTGAAGCAGGAAAAAAGTTTACGCTGCAAGCAGTTCTTTCGCATTCGCCAGTGTATTACGTGTGACTTCACTGCCACCAAGCAGGCGCGCCAGCTCTTGTAACCGCGCTTTTTTATTCAGGGATTGCATATGCGTTTCTGTCATCGCACCATCGGTTTCTTTGCTGACAAAATAGTGTTGATGACCACATCCCGCGACTTGTGGCAGGTGGGTAACACACATCACCTGAGTTGATTCGCCGAGTTGACGCAGCAGTTTGCCGACAACTGCCGCTGTTGGACCGCTAATCCCTACATCCACTTCATCAAAAATCAGTGCCGGGGTTTCCATTTTACGCGCCGTGATGACCTGGGTTGCCAGTGCGATGCGGGACAATTCACCACCGGATGCGACTTTGGCAATAGGCTGCATTGGCTGACCTGGGTTGGTGGTTACCCGAAACTCAATACGATCGGCACCGTCAGCGCCCAGGTGATGCTCGTCAAATTTAACATCGATCGTAAACTGCCCATGCGGCATTGAGAGCGCATGCATACTGTCGGTGATCAGCTGTGCAAGTTCTTCTGCATATTGCTGGCGTTGTTGGTGTAATGCGCGCGCGATTTCCAGTGCCTGCTGATGATGTTTCGTTACCGCCAGCGCAAGCGTTTCTTGTGAGTCGGCCTGATCGTCCAGTTGCTGCTGTTCTTCCAGTAGCGACTGGTAATACTGTGGCAATGCCTCAGGGCTGACGTGATGTTTACGTGCCAGCGAAATCTGTTTTGAGATGCGCTGTTCAAGTTCAAATAGTCGGTTGGGATCGAGATCCAGACGATCGCAGTAGTGGCGCAGTTCATCGCTGGCTTCAGCAATCTGGATGGTAGCTTCTTCCAGCATATCAAGTACGCCGGACAGTTTGCTGTCCATGCCAATCAATTCGCTCACCAGTTGTTTAGCCGTGTAAAGCTGACTTTGCAGGTTTGCGTCTTCACCGTAGGCCATTAATGCCAATGCATTCTGGCTGGTGGTCAGCAATTGACCGCTGTTCGCCAGACGTTTGTACTCTTCGTCGATTTGTTCAAACTCTCCGGGCTGCGGATTAAATTCGTTAAGTTCTTTTAATTGGTATTGCAGCAGTTCCGCACGGGCGGCGCGTTCCTGACTTAACTGTTGATGATGCGCGAGGTCACGGCAGCTTTGATGCCACAACTGATAACGTGCGGTCATTTCCTGCAGTAGAGAGGTTTCATTGGCATAGCCATCAAGCAGGAATTTTTGGTGCTCAGGTTTGGTGAGTAATTGATGAGCGTGCTGACCATGGATCTGAATCAGCAACTGACCCAGTTCGCGCAGTTGTGACAGAGGAACAGCTGTACCGTTGATGAAACCACGGGAGCGACCATCGCTGCTGATCACGCGACGAAGCAAACATTCATGCCCGTCTTCAAGCTGATTTTCTTCCAGCCAGCGCAGAGCCGCTGGCGTATCTTTCAGAGAAAAACGGGCGCACAGGTCAGCGCGAGCAGCGCCGGTACGCACCATGTCGGCTTCAGCGCGACCACCGAGACAAAGACCGAGGGCATCTATTGCAATAGATTTACCCGCGCCGGTCTCGCCAGTTATTACGGTCATGCCGCTATGAAAATCAATCTCAAGCTCACGAACGATAGCAAAGTTGCTGATGGTCAGTTGTGCCAACATAGTCGTTTTCCTGTATGAAAAACCATTACTGTTATTGTGTACAGTATAAACTGGTTTTATATACAGTAAAGAGGCTGGCGTAAAATTAGAATAATTTTTTTGACCAGCCGAGCTTGGTGCTTAATGTGTTGAAATAACTGTAATCTTTCGGATGAATCAGATTCAGATGGTAATCACAGCGACGAATCAGGACATCTTCACCTTCCTGAATCGGCAGTGCTATCTGGCTGTCGCAACTGATTTCCAGGTCGTTACGGCGATGCGAAAAACGCAGACGGATCGTGCTGCTGCTGTTTATGACCAGTGGTCGTGCTGACAACGTATGCGGGAACATGGGCACCAGGGTAATCGCATCCAGAGAGGGGGTCAGAATAGGACCGCCTGCAGAGAGGGAATAGGCGGTGGAGCCTGTTGGCGTCGAAATAATTAGTCCATCAGATCGCTGAGAAAACGCAAAGATCTCGTCGATATACACTTCGAACTCAATCATATGTGCCACTTTGCCTGGATGAAGCACCACTTCATTTATCGCGGTGCTGATGCGTTTCTGGCAATCTTGCTGACAGACTTGCGCTTCCAGCAAAAAACGTTTCTCGCTGATGTAGTGGCCTTCCAGCACATCGGCTAACTGTTGCTGGGCGTTATCGGGGTCAAGGTCAGTCAGGAAACCCAGGTTGCCACGGTTGATTCCAATAACTTTAATATCGTAACGGGCGAGTGTGCGTGCCGCGCCCAGCATATTACCGTCGCCACCAACGACTACCGCGAGATCAGCTAGTTGCCCAATCTCCGCGAGCGTGCCAGTTTTCACATTCTTCAGTTGCAGTTCGTGAGCGATTTGTTGCTCAACGATGACCTCGTAACCTTTTGTGCACAGCCAGCGGTAGAGCATTTCATGTGTTGTCAGTGCAGTGGGGTGCCGTGGGTGTCCCACAATGCCAATACACTTGAAATGATTATTCATTTTTCCGAGGTCCTTGTTGCGAAGATTGATGACAATGTGAGTGCTTCCCTTGAAACCCTGAAACTGATCCCCATAATAAGCGAAGTTAGCGAGATGAATGCGAAAAAAACGCGGAGAAATTCATGAGTAGTAAAGAACAGAAAACGCCTGAGGGGCAAGCCCCGGAAGAAATTATCATGGATCAGCACGAAGAGATTGAGGCAGTTGAGCCAGAAGCTTCTGCTGAGCAGGTGGATCCGCGCGATGAAAAAATTGCGAATCTCGAAGCTCAGCTGGCTGAAGCCCAGACCCGTGAACGTGACGGCATTTTGCGTGTAAAAGCCGAAATGGAAAACCTGCGTCGACGTACTGAACTGGATATTGAAAAAGCCCACAAATTCGCGCTGGAGAAATTCATCAACGAATTGCTGCCGGTGATTGATAGCCTGGATCGTGCGCTGGAAGTGGCTGATAAAGCTAACCCGGATATGTCTGCGATGGTTGAAGGCATTGAGCTGACGCTGAAGTCGATGCTGGATGTTGTGCGTAAGTTTGGTGTTGAAGTGATCGCCGAAACTAACGTGCCGCTGGACCCGAATGTGCATCAGGCTATCGCAATGGTGGAATCTGATGACGTTGCGCCAGGTAACGTACTGGGCATTATGCAGAAGGGTTATACGCTGAATGGTCGTACGATTCGTGCGGCGATGGTAACTGTAGCGAAAGCAAAAGCGTAATTTCTGTTTTCGTAATAATTCACGCCTGCATGCGAATGCAGGGCCGTTTTCGTTACTCCGCCACACTCTCGCGCAGCGGTTTCACAGGAAAAACTTTTACCTGCTTAATCATATTGTCCTGTACGTCGAGAATATCTATATCGTACTCGCCAATACGCACGCGGGTGCCTGCGACAGGGATCTCTTCCAGTGCCTCAAGAATGACGCCATTAACCGTGCGGGCATCATCTTCCGGTAGATGCCAGTTAAAGGCTTTGTTGATTTCCCGCACGTTGGCGGTGCCATCGATAATTACCGAACCGTCGTTTTGCGGCGTGACCTCTTCGGCAAGTGTTGGCGACATCGACGTAGTGAAATCGCCGACAATCTCTTCCAGAATATCTTCAACCGTCACCAGCCCCTGAATGTCTCCATACTCGTTGACGACCAGGCCGACTTTCTTTTTGTTGCGCTGAAACTTTACCAACTGCGTGCTGAGCGGCGTACCTTCCGGCACAAAATAGATCTCGTCCGCGGCGCGCAGCATGGTTTCTTTGGTGAACTCTTTTTTCTCCGACATCAACCGCCAGGCTTCACGTACTCGCAGCATACTGATGGCGTCGTCCAGCGAATCACGGTAGAGCACGATGCGCCCGTGAGGTGAGTGGGAGAGTTGGCGCAGAATCGATTTCCAGTCATCGTTGATATCAATACCGATAATTTCACTGCGCGGCACCATGATGTCATCAACGGTCATTTTTTCCAGATCGAGCACCGACAGCAGCATATCCTGATTGCGACGGGAAATTTGTGAGCGTGATTCGTGCACGATAGTGCGCAACTCTTCTTTGCTCAAAGAGCCGCTAACCACGATATCGGTTTTGATACCCATCATGCGCATCAGCATACGGGTGATAGCATTCAGCAACCAGACCAGCGGCATCATCAAAATTTGCAGCGGAGCCAGCAGAAAACTACTCGGATAAGCGACTTTTTCCGGGTACAGCGCGGCAATGGTTTTCGGCAATACCTCAGCAAATACCAGTACGACAAAAGTCAGCACACCAGTCGCAATTGCCACGCCCGCATCGCCGTACAAACGCATCCCAACAATAGTGCCGAGCGCGGAGGCAAGAATATTGACCAGGTTATTGCCGATTAACACCAGGCTTATCAGGCGGTCTGGCTTACGCAGCAATTTTTCGACGCGTTTGGCCGAGCGATTACCCTGTTTCGCCATATGTCGCAGACGATAGCGGTTGAGGGTCATCATTCCGGTTTCGGACCCGGAAAAATAGGCTGAAATGACCACCATGATGATCAGAATAATGATCAACGTAGTAGTAGAAATGTGTTCCAGGGGAAACTCCTTTTCTGGGTTTAGCTGATTAACTGCTGGACAATTCGGCTGCCGAAGTAGGCCAGTGTCAGAATTACCGCGCCCGCAACGTTAAACCAGACGACGCGGCGTCCACGCCATCCTTCATGGTAATGTCCCCACAGCAGCACAATATAGACAAACCACGCCACGATAGAGAGCACAGCCTTGTCGATATTTTCCATGCTAAATAGGTTGTGCATGTAGAACAGGCCAGTGCAAAGCGTGAGCGTTAGCAGCACCACGCCAATCTGCGTGATGTGGAACATTTTACGCTCGATACTCATCAATGGCGGCATTTCCTGGTTAAATGCCAGCTTCTTGTTCTTCAGTTGGTAATCAATCCACGCCAGTTGCAGCGCGTACAGGGCGGCGATAATTAGCGTGGCATAGGAAAAGAGCGATAAGCCAATGTGCACCAGCATCCCAGGCGTTGCTTCCAGATGGGTGATGTATTCATTGGGCATGAAGGTCGCCAGCGCCAGGTTGATAAGCGCAAAGGCATAGACAATGGGTAGCAGCAACCAGCCACGATTGCGAGAAGCCACAATGGTCATTACCGTACAGATCATCAAACTGACCAATGAACCAACGTTCAGCAGGCTGAGGTTTTGTCCGCTATCACCGTCGGGCAGGATGCGGGCTTCCAGAGCGATTGCGTGGCAGACCAGCGCAATGACCGCAGAAATAATAGCCATGCGCCGCCAGCCGCCGTTTTTTTGCAGCAGACCGGGAACAATCAGCGCAAGACTGACGGAGTAGGCGACAAGCGCGAGCAGAGCAAAAACGGGCATAGTGATGTCGACAGTTTGAGCAATAAGAAAGAGAAGCAGTATAGCGTCAGGTGAACGCTGCTCCAACCGTTGCATAACAACAAAGACGCCTTCATGTTATACTGCGGCAAAATACTGATGATGTGTCGCGATTGCGGCCAACCGTTTCCACCCCAGGCGAGAGACAATGTTTGATAATTTAACCGATCGTTTGTCGCGCACGCTGCGCAATATCAGTGGCCGTGGACGCCTAACTGAAGACAACGTAAAAGATACGCTGCGCGAAGTGCGCATGGCGCTGCTGGAGGCGGATGTCGCTCTGCCGGTAGTGCGTGAGTTTATCAATCGCGTAAAAGAGAAAGCGGTTGGTCATGAAGTTAATAAGAGCCTGACGCCGGGGCAGGAGTTCGTCAAAATCGTCCGTAACGAACTGGTTGCGGCGATGGGCGAAGAGAACCAGACCCTGAACCTGGCGGCGCAACCGCCTGCGGTCGTGCTGATGGCGGGCCTGCAAGGTGCCGGTAAAACAACCAGCGTTGGTAAACTCGGTAAGTTCCTGCGCGAGAAGCACAAGAAGAAAGTGCTGGTGGTTTCTGCCGACGTTTATCGCCCGGCGGCAATCAAACAGCTTGAGACGCTGGCAGAGCAGGTGGGCGTTGATTTCTTCCCTTCTGATGTTGGTCAGAAGCCGGTAGATATCGTTAACGCGGCGCTGAAAGAAGCCAAACTGAAATTCTACGACGTGCTGCTGGTGGATACCGCTGGTCGTCTGCACGTTGACGAAGCGATGATGGACGAGATCAAACAAGTCCATGCGTCGATTAACCCGGTTGAAACCCTGTTTGTGGTTGACGCCATGACCGGTCAGGATGCGGCCAATACGGCAAAAGCATTCAATGAAGCGTTACCGCTTACCGGCGTAGTGTTGACCAAAGTGGACGGCGATGCCCGCGGCGGTGCGGCGCTCTCTATTCGTCACATCACTGGCAAACCGATCAAGTTCCTCGGTGTTGGCGAGAAAACTGAGGCGCTGGAGCCGTTCCATCCGGACCGCATTGCGTCGCGTATTCTCGGCATGGGCGACGTACTGTCGCTGATCGAAGATATCGAAAGCAAAGTTGACCGCGCGCAGGCAGAGAAATTAGCCAGCAAGCTGAAAAAAGGTGACGGCTTCGATCTCAACGACTTTCTTGAGCAGCTGCGCCAGATGAAAAATATGGGCGGCATGGCCAGCCTGATGGGCAAGCTGCCGGGCATGGGGCAGATCCCGGATAACGTCAAGTCACAGATGGACGATAAAGTGCTGGTGCGTATGGAAGCCATCATCAACTCGATGACGATGAAAGAGCGCGCTAAGCCAGAAATCATCAAAGGTTCGCGTAAACGCCGTATTGCTGCCGGTTGCGGTATGCAGGTGCAGGACGTTAACCGTCTTCTGAAACAGTTCGACGACATGCAGCGCATGATGAAGAAAATGAAGAAGGGCGGAATGGCGAAGATGATGAGAAGCATGAAGGGGATGATGCCGCCGGGATTTCCTGGTCGCTAAATGACCTTATGCGACAGAGTTATTAACTGCTGATTGCATTTTCTCCAGAAATCAGTAAAATTTTCGGGCTTTTAATATGACACCGGACTCCGTTCCTCGATGGGGTCCGGTTGTTTTATTCACACAAGAGGATGTTATGGTAACTATTCGTTTAGCACGTCACGGCGCTAAAAAGCGTCCGTTCTACCAGGTTGTTGTCGCAGACAGCCGTAATGCACGCAACGGTCGCTTCATCGAGCGCGTTGGTTTCTTCAACCCAATCGCTAGCGAAAAAGAAGAAGGCACTCGCCTGGATCTGGATCGCATCGCTCACTGGGTTGGCCAGGGCGCAACTATTTCTGATCGCGTTGCTGCGCTGATCAAAGAAGTAAACAAAGCAGCTTAATCTGTCACGGTGGTCATGATGAGCAAACAACTCACCGCGCAAGCACCTGTTGATCCCATCGTTTTGGGAAAAATGGGTTCGTCTTACGGTATTCGTGGGTGGCTCAGAGTGTTTTCTTCCACCGAAGACGCCGAAAGCATTTTTGACTATCAGCCCTGGTTTATCCAGAAGGCGGGTCAGTGGCAGCAAGTCCAGCTGGAAAGCTGGAAGCACCACAATCAGGACATGATCATCAAGCTGAAAGGCGTTGACGATCGTGATGCGGCGAACCTGCTGACGAATTGTGAAATTGTCGTGGATTCATCGCAGTTGCCTCAGCTTGAAGAGGGTGACTACTACTGGAAAGACCTGATGGGCTGCCAGGTAGTAACCACTGAAGGCTACGATCTCGGTAAAGTCGTCGATATGATGGAAACCGGATCTAATGACGTTCTCGTCATTAAGGCAAACCTGAAAGATGCGTTTGGTATCAAGGAACGTCTCGTACCGTTCCTCGATGGGCAGGTTATCAAGAAAGTCGATCTCACTACTCGTTCAATCGAAGTAGATTGGGATCCTGGTTTTTAAACCACCGGATAAACGGTAAAAGACGGCGCTATGTGGATTGGCATAATTAGCCTGTTTCCTGAAATGTTCCGCGCAATTACCGATTACGGGGTAACTGGCCGGGCAGTTAAAAATGGCCTGCTGAGCATCCAGAGCTGGAGTCCTCGCGACTTCACGCATGACCGGCACCGTACCGTGGACGATCGTCCTTACGGCGGCGGACCGGGGATGTTAATGATGGTGCAACCCTTGCGGGACGCCATTCATGCAGCAAAAGCCGCGGCGGGTGAAGGCGCAAAGGTGATTTATCTGTCACCACAGGGACGCAAGCTTGATCAAGCGGGCGTCAGCGAATTGGCAACGAATCAAAAATTGATTCTGGTGTGCGGTCGCTACGAAGGTATAGATGAGCGCGTGATCCAAACCGAAATTGACGAAGAATGGTCAATCGGCGATTACGTTCTCAGTGGTGGTGAGTTACCAGCAATGACGCTGATTGACTCCGTTTCCCGGTTTATTCCGGGGGTACTGGGACATGAAGCCTCGGCAACGGAAGATTCCTTTGCTGAAGGATTGCTGGATTGCCCGCACTATACGCGGCCTGAGGTGTTAGAAGGGATGGAAGTTCCGCCAGTGTTACTGTCGGGCAACCATGCCGAGATACGTCGCTGGCGTTTGAAACAGTCGCTGGGCCGTACCTGGCTTAGAAGACCTGAACTTCTGGAAAACCTGGCTCTGACTGAAGAGCAAGCAAGGTTGCTGGCGGAGTTCAAAACGGAACACGCACAACAGCAACATAAACATGATGGGATGGCGTAAGCCCCCGAGATATCAGTTTACCCAGGATAAGAGATTAAATTATGAGCAACATTATTAAGCAACTTGAACAAGAGCAGATGAAGCAGGACGTACCTTCCTTCCGTCCGGGTGATACCGTGGAAGTGAAAGTATGGGTTGTTGAAGGTTCCAAAAAACGTCTGCAGGCATTCGAGGGCGTGGTTATCGCTATTCGTAACCGCGGTCTGCACTCTGCATTCACTGTTCGTAAAATTTCCAACGGCGAAGGCGTTGAGCGTGTCTTCCAGACTCACTCTCCGGTAGTTTACAGCATTTCTGTCAAACGTCGTGGTGCTGTTCGTAAAGCTAAACTGTACTACCTGCGTGAGCGTACTGGTAAGGCTGCTCGTATCAAAGAGCGTCTTAACTAAGATTTCGCTTAAGCGACATCCTGTTAAGAAGGGCTGGCCAATTGGCTGGCCCTTTTTTTGTCTGTTTGCTCGTGTTTTAAGGGGTTGTAATCACCACTGCGACGCGGAGGTTCTCGGCGCGGCCCTGGGCGGTCTTGTTACTGGCTATGGGATATTTTTTTCCTAAACCCTGTGTGGTGAGATTGCTGCGTGGAATTTGTCCACCAATAGCCCATGCATCGGCCACGACATTCGCCCGTTTCAATGATAAGCCTTCGTTGTAACTGTCTTCACCATAGTTATCGGTGTGTCCATCCATACGGGCATGTGTTATCCCTGTCGAGGCCAATTTGGCTGCCATGGTTTGGATCTGTTGCTGGCTTTCCGGGAGCAATTTGTAGTCATTTTTTGCGAACAGAATGGCATCTGATAAGCCCAGCGACCAGTCGCCGGCGGATTCAGTAAATCCATAAGATTGCATAGCGGCGACTTGCTCAGGAGTAAACTTTCCCTGAGGGGACTGGCAGCCAGTCAGTATTAGTGAGGTGAAAATCAGGGGTGCTACCAGGTGCTTTATCATATCGATATATCCTTGTTATCTCACCAGCTTTTCGGCACGCTGGTGTTTGGCCTGATACATATTGTGATCGGTAAGCTCTTGTAATTTTTCCGCAGAGGCGTGCTCAATGGTCATCGCGTAACCAATGCTTAATGTCATGGTGGTCTGATGGCCATTATGAAGATGAAACGGGAGATTAAAGATTTGTGTCAGTGCTGAGCATATCTGTTGCACTTCAGATTCCGACTGTACATCATAGAGCACCATAGCGAATTCATCGCCGCCCAGGCGGTATGCTTTATGTCGCAGCCCGCCAAATTCAGCTAACCGTTTTGCGATTTCAATCAAGACCCTATCGCCCGTCGCATGACCCCAGGTATCATTGATATATTTGAAATTATCGCCATCAAGAAATAGTAACGCCGACGTTTTTCGGGCATCGGAATTGTTCATCAACGTATTGGTAATGCTGCCAACTTACTGATTTAGTGTATGATGGTGATTTTAAGGTGCTTGCGTGGCTTCCATTTCCATCAGATGTCCTTCCTGCTCCGCTACTGAAGGCGTGGTGCGTAACGGCAAAAGCACTGCCGGACATCAGCGCTATCTCTGCTCTCATTGCCGTAAAACATGGCAACTACAGTTCACTTACACCGCCTCTCAGCCCGGTACGCACCAGAAAATCATTGATATGGCCATGAATGGCGTCGGATGTCGCGCCAGTGCACGCATTATGGGCGTTGGCCTCAACACGGTTTTACGTCACTTAAAAAA